>JADGDF010000102.1 GCA_016745055.1 Thiotrichaceae bacterium
GCTTCTTTTTCCTCTATATTCTTGTTGTGGTCATAAAAATATAGCAATGAAACATGCCGTTTTAAACTCTTTTCTAGATTATTAAGTCGAGCATCGCGTAAAGTTTATGTTATGAAAGTGCCAAAACTGGAATTCTTTTACAGCCTTATGGACTAAAAAATATTTCAATTTTCATAAAAATTTATGAAGGCTTGTTTGACCAAAGCCAAAGGGAAATCAACACCTTCCAGCCAGATTTCCCGATTCTCTTCTATTGGCAACGTTTCAACTCTAACATATTTACAGTGCTTTTTGTCTTCAAGTTCAAGTCTCAAAGCAACTCTGCGATTCAGCGGTACAATGTTTATTGAGTTCATGACGGATAAGCATGATGTTTTCTGCAGATGTGAACCAAATATCCATCAGGACAAACGATAACGTAAGTTATTCTGTACCGCTTGCGCAAGCAATGAATGGCAATTACATTTGCCAGTTTTTGGGTCAGTGTGATAATCGGGTTTCATGACCAAATGGACACCAACTGGCAATGACACATCTTTGCTGTGATACAAGGCTGAAATGAAGTTAATACCTTTAACCATGCGGTATTTTGTCTTAATGCCAGCAGAATAAGTGGACTTTTATCACGTTGATGGTTTTTCAGTTATGCTGTCGTCAATGATGAGTACACTATCATCACTTTCTATTGTTAGCACTAAAGGTTTGGCCCGTAACTACAGGTATTCTGAGGTCTGGGCCAGTTGTGCCAACATCCAAGTTACTTTATCATGGCTAATTTCCACATCAACTACTGTGGATAAATTGGTCGCTGTTACAGCACTGATGAGGTAGTCGATGTATAAATCTTGCACTTAGTTTGTCATCGTAACATTATCTTGGGTGTCAGAGCGTTTATCAATTTTACACGACTATCAAGTTTTTGCGTAAGGTGAGTAACTCATTTTTTCTTAGAAATATTAATGGGTTTGTTTTATCTCGTACGAATAATCACAGGTTAGTAACGAGCCAGAAGCAGGCTCAGTACTGGGGTTTTTCAAGAGGCATGTAATGTTTGATTGTTCCGTTTCCCATTTTATACATATTGGGGCTGTAGGTTTAATTGAAGCTTGATAGTCTGGTGTTAAAACAATGGAAGACCACTTTGCATTGGCGCATAAACCCATATATGATGGTTGATCGACGAGGATACCACATTTGATTATTCGGAATGCAGAGGGATCATGGATTAGGGTATGTCCTTCATTCATCGGAGACAAGTTAAATAAGGCACTACGACAAGTTGCAGTACATTGAATATCATCGCAACTGTAGATGTGGACTAATGGAGCTAAGACTTTGACTGAGTGAGAAAGATTAACGGGACTTATGAAGTAAATAAGAGGAAGGAGGGGAGGTCCTTTAGATTCAGTTGACCATGTAAATGTTTTCAAGTTATTAGTATGCGCTGACCCAGTTCCACTGTCTGCCCAACAATTCACTGCAAGCAAAACTGTACACCATCCAAACCATTTGGCAAAAGATTGCATAATGCATTTTTGCGATGTATTTGACCTATTCTGCTGTAATAGCCTTGATTTAAATATCTGTGTGCTGGTAGAACAACGATGAAATTCGAGAAAATCAAACTTTTTTTCTACTTTGCCAGTAATGTTTTTGTCTAGCTGTACTTTAAAGTTCAATAAGTAACAAATAGATTGCTCAAATGACATCAAGCTATGAGGGCAGTACTTTTTTAATCTGGCTGAACCAAATTTATCAGAGAGAAATTGCATGAACATAAAGACTTTCCATATTGGGGTTAACACATATTTAATATAAGTAAAAGAACTCCCTCCAACAGTATCAATTTATAATTTATTTTATACTGACAAGGTTATAATAACGTATAACTAGTTTTATGCCAACATTTACTGAAGTTCCAACCTTAATACTTGAAGTTCATAATTTAGCTGGACAGGATTTGTAACCTATTTCCATATATTTAAGATGGAATTGCAACTTAGTGCTTATAATCGTACTCTCCCCTGATTCTGAGTGACAAAGTTTCCGGTTTATAACCAATTAAAATTAATATTTCATAAAGCTTGCTATGTCAAGATTAGATTAAATGAATTGTAAATCCGTAGACAATTTCTTGGGAGGCGAGTATATTAGCCATTTCTTATTTTCACTCGTTGTTATCCACTTCCAACCTTGTATTTTTTGTCTTAACCCAACGTATTTACTTTAATCATTTTGTTGTAGAGAGCTTATGAATTCAACGAATAATGCCGCTCAACCTTCCCCTGAAGATGGTCAAGGACTTTATGCCAAACGGCACAAAATTTACCCTCGTAAAGTACATGGTAATTTTGAAAACTTAAGAATATTTATTTCTTCCATTTTATTGGGAATGTATTATATCTTTCCCTGGTTACAATGGGATGATCGCCAGGTAGTTCTGTTTGATTTACCTGCACGTCAATTTTATGTATTTGGTCTTGTATTTTGGCCTCAAGATTTTATTTATCTTGCCTTTTTGTTGATTATTGCAGCAGTTTCCCTATTTTTCTTTACTACCCTTGCTGGCCGTTTATGGTGCGGTCTAGCTTGTCCACAAACCGTTTGGACAGATGCCTTTATTCGTATAGAGCGTTGGGTTGAAGGCGATAGAGCACAGCGTATCAAACTTGATAAAGCTCCCTGGTCTTTTCGTAAAATTAGAATTATTGCAACCAAACATGCCATTTGGATTATATTTTCATTATTTACAGGCTTTACATTCGTAGGATATTTTACCCCCATTCGTGAATTGTACGACGCACTGCTGGCCTACAATCTAGGTGGTTGGGAAACATTTTGGTTCTTCTTCTATAGTTTTGCCACTTATGGAAATGCAGGTGGATTACGAGAACAAATTTGTGTATACATGTGTCCCTATGCCCGTTTCCAAAGCGCCATGTTTGATAAAAATACGTTAATCATTGCTTATGATGAAAAACGTGGTGAGCCGCGTGGGCAACGTAAAATGCGTGAAGACCCAAAATCAAAAGGATTGGGTGATTGTATTAATTGTACTTTGTGCGTACAAGCTTGTCCGGCAGGTATTGATATTCGAGATGGGTTACAATATCAATGTATTAGTTGTACAGCCTGTATTGATGCCTGCGATGAAGTGATGGATAAAGTGGGTTATCCTCGTGGTTTGGTACGTTACACCACGGAAAACCATCTTAATGGCACACCTGAACATGTGTTACGGCCTCGGGTATTTATTTATGGCAGCATAATTTTAGCCGTTATTGCTGGCATGTTTTACGCCATTGCAGTTCGTGATAAGGCTGATTTAGATATTATTCGTGATCGTAATGTCTTATTTCGCGAAACCAACGATGGTTTGATTGAAAATGTATACACTTTGCGTGTGATGAACAAAGATGTGAAACCACATACTTATCAAGTGACGATTGAAGGATTAGAAGGCAGTACACTGGAAACTGATTCACCAACAATAGATGTTATGCCCGGTAAAGTGCGGGAATTTGGTGCTCATATTACAGTATCTCCTGAAAATATCCAGCAACGTAGTAATATTGTTTCATTTACACTGACTTCAACTGATGAACCAACCATCATTTATGTTGAAGAAGGTAGATTTGTTGGACCTGTTGATAACTAAAAAAGTTTAATCATGGACAATCTGGCAGATTTTTAAAATCTGCCAGGTCTTGTTTTGGATTTAGTTAACTCCTAAACTTAAATAATTAAACTTCTTATGCTTCAGTCCAATCTACGCTAAACGGAATTTAGTTATGAAAAGGGGTCAAAATTTATTTTTTCAAACAAGCAAACTAAAGTTTGCACGCCTGCATATCGTTCCTTGATTTTTCCCATTGCCACACAAATGTACGACGTGGTAAAACTATTGACAACTTATTTTATAGACCACTATGCAAACAATTTTAAAAAGAGCTTGGTACAAAGAACCTTACGTTTGGTTAATTATTTTCTTTCCTGCAATTGCGGTGATTGGCGGCATCATTACTATTTACATCGCTGTTGTGACTAGTGATGGACTCGTGGTTGATGACTATTACAAACAGGGTTTAGAAATTAATCGGACGTTAGCGCGTGAAAAAACAGCAGCACAATACGGTTTACTAGCCAATGTCCACTTTGATATGGAACATAAATCAATTCGTTTAATACTGACTAAAAAAACAGCTTATCATTTACCCAGTCAAGTCACTTTAAGTCTTACACACAGAACTCGCCCAGGGTTTGACAAAGAAATTGTCTTGCCTAAAATTAGCAACAATGAATATTATGCGCCTCTACCCCACATTGAAATAGGTAATTGGAATGTGCGTCTATTGGCTGATGACTGGCGGTTAGTCGGAATTACAAATTTGCCTAAAACCCAAATGTTGACTATTTCTCCCTACTAGTATGTCTAAGATTTTAGAAGGCGTAACAGTACTTGTTACACGTCCTGTGCATCAAGCTGAGCATTTATGCCAGTTAATTGAAAATGCTGGCGGTAAAGCTGTACGCCTTCCTGCCATTGATATTATTCCTACCAAACATCACAATTTAAATAATTGTCATTTGTCTGAGTTTGATATTGCCATTTTCATCAGTGCAAATGCTGTTCATTATGCGTTACTTACGCCATGCGAAAATCATAAGACTTTGCCACAAAATTTACAAATGATGGCCGTGGGCGAACAAACAGCAAATATGCTCAAAAAAAATAAGATACATGCATTATTTCCACCAGCACCGTTTAATAGCGAAACTTTGTTAGCCATGCCTGAATGCCAATCCATACAAGACAAAAAAATCATTATTTTTCGTGGAGAAAGTGGAAGAGAATTATTGGCTGATACTTTGAGACAACGGGGTGCTCAAGTCAATTATATTGATGTTTATAAACGGGTGAGACCTGAACCACCTGAGATGCCCATTGAATCAATTGATGCCATCACTATAACCAGCGTTGAAAGTTTTAATAATTTATCTCATATGTTAGCGGATCAACACTGGCTTAAAACTACCCCTTTTGTCGTGCTCAGTGAAAGAATTGCTGATTACTTACAAAATTTAGGCATTCAAGCGCCAATTTATATTGCTCCACAAGCAAATGATGAGGGCTTATTAACAGCCTTGTTCGCCAATGAAATAAAGGGAAATACCAGAACTTACTAAAACTTATACCATTCATGATGGTAAGAAACGCAACTGTCGAAAAAATCTAACCATACAAATTAGCATCATTCTTTATTGATTTTAGAAGGCTAAATAGGCTAATCTTAAATCCATGTTAGTCACAATAAAATTTAATCCTAGTGCTTTGTCATTGATAAAAATTAGGGTAAATTCCTAGGAAATAATCCTAATTTTTAGTGTTGCCAATGCATTAGTACTCTGTCAATATTATTGTAGGGTGCATCTCATGCACCAGGCGTTTCTCGGTGCGTGGGACGCACCCGACCGTATCAGTCAATTTTACCTTGACAGAGTACTAGTCCTTACTTTCATTCATATACAAAATAGCCTGTATCTTGAAAACAAAACCTAAAGATTTATGCAGTTTAGGACATTTTCTCACCGCAAAACTTTCCTGGAAAATTACCTTGTGGGTTTTCTTGAGCATTGTATTGGTTGAATTTATTATCTTGTTACCTTCCGTTCAAAAAAAAGAAGATGATTTACTCAAACAATGTGAAGAAATATCCCTCTCTACTTTAATTCCTGCCTTAATTTTTAGCGATAATTCAGTTTCTATTGATGAAATGTTAGCCATGGGAAACCAAATTACGCCACATTTTGGGTTACTGGGATTTGCAATTTATAAGCGAACTGGTGAGTTTGTACAAAACTTTGGAGAAGCACCCGCAGTCATTGATTTTAACTTAGTTACATTTAAAAATGATATTGTTTATAAAAAAGCAAACGACCGCTATGACATTATTCGTTCAATGCCAACTCAAACGCAAAATTTGTTTACCCAGAAACTATTAGAAAAATATGCATGTTTGGGGAATAGCTGTCTAACTGTTGCAGAGACTATTTTGGTTATGCGATTCGATGAAGTACCAATTCATCAAGAAATCACAGCTTATATTTGGCGAATTATTGGTTTGGTTACCATTATTTGTATTTTTGTAACATTTGCAACAGTACTCATGTTAGGAATGATTATTATTGTACCTATTTTGCGATTGCGTAATGCCATTATCGCCATGGGAAAATCCACAAATGGCTCAAATCAGATAATTGGTTATAGATTGCATCACCTTGCCACGCGCCGTCATGATGAACTAGGCGATGTGATTAAGTCGTTCAACATCATGAACCAACAAATTACAGATTACATGGCAGAAATAAAATTACAAAGAAGTCGCTTACAACAGTTGGTTTCAGATTTAGGAACCGCGAATCAGCAAGCAGAATCTTTACTATTAAACATCCTACCAAAACCGATTGCCGAGCAATTAAAAAATGGTATAAAACCCATCGCTGAAAGTTTTCCTAAAGCAACAGTATTATTTGCAGATTTGGTTGGATTTACCGAATTTTCTGCTAAAATCCCTCCTAACGAGTTAATTGCCTTGCTCAATGATATTTTTACAGCTTTTGATCACTTGGCAGAACAGTATGAAGTCGAAAAAATTAAAACCATTGGTGATGCCTATATGGTGGTTGGAGGTGTACCTTTGGCTTGTGACAATCATGCTGAAGCCATTGCAGATATGGCATTAGACATGCGGAAAGTTATTCGTCAGTTTAGCTATAAGGATAGTCATGCATTTGATTTAAGGATTGGCATTCACACTGGGCCAGTGATTGCTGGGGTCATTGGCGTAAAAAAATTTATTTATGATTTATGGGGCGATACTGTCAATACTGCAAGTCGTATGGAATATCACAGCTTACCTGGCGCAATTCAAACATCGGAATCTACTTACCAGTTGTTACAAAATCAATACACGCTTGAAGAGCGAGGTATTATTGAAGTTAAAGGCAAAGGTACAATGCAAACGTATTGGTTACTAGGGAAAAAAGCATAATATGAATACCGCTCGCCACACGATTTTAAACACAATTCGCCGTTCATTGGCTCGCGAAAAATTAGATGAAGTTACCCATCAGCAGTTGCTTGATCGCATTGCTCATCCTCAAACTCATACTAAACCTATTTTTAAAGAAACCTTGGTTGATAAATTTTTACTGCAACTTGAAAAAGCTGTGGGTACTATTCACCAACTCACTAATATTGCTGAAATTCCAAGTGCTGTGACTCGTTTTTTACAACAAAATCAGTTTTTCAATCAAGTTGTGATGGACAGCCATTTACAGTCACTAAATTGGCCAACTGATTTAGAGATAGCTTACCGTCAAGCGTTGCCAGATGATAAGGTTAGTGTGACAGGGGCTTTTGCAGGCGTTGCTGAAACAGGCAGCTTAGTTTTATTATCAAGTACGGAAAGTCCTACTACTTTGAATTTTTTACCTGAAGCGCACATTGTTATTTTGTTTACCAAGGATATTGTGGCGCATATTGAGGATGTTTGGCCACGTCTACGTGAGATGCCCACACCGCGCACGGTAAATTTTATCACAGGTCCTTCTCGGACTGCGGATATAGAACAAACTTTGCAACTCGGTGCGCATGGGCCGAAAAAATTACATGTGATATTGGTTTCTGAGACTGAAAGAAGTTAAAAAGAACAATAATTATTAGTTTGGTTTAATGAACTTGCTCAAGTCTTAGGTTTGTTTAAGCTTTGAAATTCAGTCACTTTTCTACCGCTTGAAAATAGGCGCCGAGAACAATTGTAAAGTTAGGGTTGCTACCTGCACGAATTTCCAGACTTTCAGTGACGATGAGTTGTGGATTATTTGCAATAGCCAATAAAAATAAATTTAGGTTTTTGGGTGTAAACGTGGCGTATAGCTTTGCGTTAACTCGCCATACATTAGGAATATTTCGCACATTAATGGCAGATTCTACTTGTAAAGAACGCGTTTTTAGCTGCAATTTACTGACCTTGGTATTCAACCATTGTTGAAATGTAGCCTGCGCTAAACCTTTAGTATCAGCCTTCCATAGACGTGCTTTTAGTTGTTCACTCAAAGCTTTTGCTTGAACTGCCCTTTCTGTCCACTCCGCTTGTTGGGCAATTTCATATAACTGATTGAGCTGTTCAACGGCACTGAGGTGCGCTTTTTTGAGCTGTTGAAAATAAATATTTAGTTGTTGCACCCCATAAAACATCAAAATACCAATGATTAACCACATACCAATCCGTAAACGATGATTTTTGCGGAATTCACTGCTGAATTGTGCAAATACTGGATTGCTCATTGTGATAAAGTGTCATCATAATAATCTGGGTAATCGTCAACCGGATAAGCTTGTGTTGGCTCAAAAACAGGTAAGCTATCTGTTGTGATTGGATCAGACGTGAAGGCTGAAAATAGTAAAGAATCCTGCAACAAACCAGCAGCGGCTTCCATACGCATCAGGAACAAATCAATAAATTGACGATTATTTTCAAGCGGATTGATAATTTCAGGAATGATTACAAGCACTAATTCAACACGTTGTAATCCATCAGTGTGAGTTGAAAACAAGGTTTTGCCAATGACAGGTATATCTTGTAGCCCTAAAATACCTTGGCGACTTCTTTTTTTAGTACTTTGAATTAATCCTCCAAGCACAATCGCATTGCCATCGTTGACAACAACATGCGTCGAAACTTCACGAGAATTAAAGGCTTGGTAATTTTCAGGTGGACGTTGTTCTCCCAATGAGGATACTTCTTGTTTTATTTCCAGATTAATCACACCATCTTCATTGATGCGCGGGGTGACTTTAAGGTTAATCCCTGTTTTGCGATATTGTACATCGCGGTAAGTATTTGAACCTGCGTTAACATTGCTATCTGTAATACGGGTAATAATAGGCTCTTCAGTCCCTACATTAATTTCCGCTTCTTCATTGTTGCGCACTAAAATAGAGGGTCGTGAAAGTACTTGAGTATCACCGTTAGATGAAACCATATTTAACACCGCATCCAAGCTATGAGTTTTATACGAAACATACGCACCTTCTGGATTTGTACCCTGTCGAAAACCAAAGGCTGTGCTAGCAGTAGAGTGAATATTATCAAACACAGCGGTCCAATCAATCCCAAACTTGTTGTCTTCATTCAAACTGACCTCAGCAATTAACACGTTAATCATAACTTCTTTGGGTACACGATCTAAAATTTTAATCGTTTGTAATAATTGCTGATAATCTCTGGCTGTAGCTCGCACAATCAAACTGTTGGTTTTTTCATCTGCGACAATGTTAACTTTCAATTCGGCAGAGACAGCCAGTGTGCCATCTATTGGTTTAGTTGACTCTTTTTTATCGACGACTTTAAGCTCTTCGGTATCAGGATCAATGATAAAAGTATCGCCTTTATCCTCTTCTTCCTTATTGTTAACTTCATCCTCTTTATCTTCGGACTTAAAAACTTCTGACAAAGTTGAAGCTAGTTCTTTGGCTTCTAAATTCCGCACATGATAGATAAAGATTTGTTCTGAACTTTCATCACGTTTTTCATCAAGAATTTTGATCCACATTTCAATTTCTCTGAAACCACTCCGTGGTGGCGCAACCACTAAAATTGAATTAATACGTTCTAAAGGAATGATTTTGTAAGTAGGCGCTTCACCTAAAATAGCTTGTAAGATTTGATCCAGTTGAGTTTGTATATCAGCCGCTTTTGAGTTTTCCAAACGAAATAGACGCATACCCCGATGGACAAAAGGATCCGTATCAATTAAAGATAATAATTTATTGACTTTTTTTAAACGATCAGGCGCAGCAATGACGCCAATTAAATTTAGACCAGGCAATTTGATCATACGCCCTAGCGGCGGTTGTAAAAGTGGATTAAGTGCTGCAATGGCTGAATCTACGGTAATATAACGTAATGGTGTGATTTGCAACACTTCGGGACTACTTCCTGTTGCCGTGGATAAGCCAATGCTCCCAGGTAAGCCTGGTGCGGCTTTTTTTAGGTGATAAATGCCTCCTTTTTTCTCCATCGTAATACCGGAGTCTACCAAAAACAGTTGGAACAAAGGCCATAAATCTTCTTTTTTTATACTTTTACCTTCTGGTGTCACCATTGTAATTTTCTCACTACCAATGGCATTATCGAACACAATTGTCATGCCCATTACATCGGCCATTTCTTCGATAATCATTCGTAAATCAGTTTGCCTATATTCTAGCTGTATTTCTTGTTCAGGTCCTGGAATTTCAAAACCCGGTTCAGGCGTAGTTATTGAAGATATTTCAGGAACACTGCCTTCCTGATTAATTTCAGGGACAGGATCGGTTTCTGATTGGGGAAGTTTGATAATACGTTGTGCTTTGGAAGTTCCTTGTCCCAGCGCTAATTGATTACGGGCTAATTCAAGTGCATTGGGTGTATGTTCAGTCTTTTTAGGCGGCGTGGTACAAGCATTGAGTAAAGCGATGAATAAACTGAAAAATAAAACTCTTAACATAAAATTAGACATAGAGTGATTCATAAGTAGACATGACTTGCTAAAACGTTATTCTTTGTATACTTACCAATATAGCAAATATGATTCATTTTTGTAACAAATATATAAAAAAATGGCGAATTTGCAATACGTTGACAACAGATTGTTTTTTATAGATGACAATATTATACTATTTTTAAGCAATTCAGCTATATAATTTCAACATTTAGCTGTGGATAAAAGCATTACTTTCCCTAATCAGCTTGTTGTTTTTACAACGATAGAAAAATATGGCTAAACAACGAAAAAAGTTAAAGAAATCTAAAAAAAAGCCTACTCATCCAGTAGCTTTACCCATCGTTAATGATCCTGAGTTAGATGCCGCCGTTACCCAGGGTTTACAACATCATGAGGTGGGTGATTTAGAACAAGCTAAAGCCATTTATCAACAAGTATTGCAAAAAAATCCAAATCACGTGGATGCATTGCATTTATTAGGAATGCTTGCGACTGAAGCCAATCGACCCGATATTGCTGTGCAATTAATACAAAAAGCCATTAGCTTAAAAAACGATGTCCCAGAGTTTTATGGAAATTTAGCCAGTGCTTGGATGAGACAAAATAATTTTCTTGCTGCAACTCAAGCTTGTGAACAAGCCTTAGTTTTGCGCCCTGATTTTATTGAAGTCATTAACTTGCTAGGTACTTTACTAGAGCAACAAAATCAGTTGGATGAGGCATTGCAACATTACCAAAAAATGTTAAATTATTTGCCTGATTATGAAGTCGCTTATAACAACATGGGAAATATTTACACCAAACAGGAAAAATTTGAGCAAGCTGAAACTTGTTATAAAAAAGCGTTAGATATTAATCCTGACTATGCCATGGCAAGCTACAACTTAGGATTAACTTATTATCGACAAGGACAACTATCTGAAGCGATTGAAAAATTACAACAAGCCATTGAAATTCTACCTGAATATATTGATGCACACCATAACTTGGGACTCATTTACCAGGAGCAGAAAGACTTTGAGCAGGCAAAAGCTTGTTATGAAAAAGCATTATCCTATAATCCAAACTACCCTTTCAGTCGATACAATCTGGCAGTGCTTCTTCAAGAAACAGGCCAATTAGAGGCAGCACTGAGTCACTTTAAAACAATATTAGACACAGAACAACATCCCCCTCCCGAAATTTATCACCAATTGGGACTCATTTACCAGCAACAAGGTAATCCTGACGAAGCATTATGCTGCTTTGAACAAGCCTCATCCCTCAGTCAACAAAAAAGCTAACTTTTAATCATGAACGCCAAACAACGTCAAACTTTGTTTTCACGGCTACAAGCGAACAATCCCGAACCTACGACAGAATTAAATTATCAAACACCTTTTGAATTACTCATTTCCGTTATATTATCTGCACAAGCAACGGATGTGAGTGTGAATAAGGTCACACCAAAACTGTTCAAAGTGGCAAATACGCCTGAAAAATTATTAGCGCTTGGTGAAACCAAGTTAAAATCCTATATCAAAACTATCGGTTTATATAACACTAAAGCAAGCAATATTTTAAAAGCTTGTCAATTATTAGTCGATAAATTTGAAGGAACTATTCCCGCAGAACGACAGGCGTTGGAAAGTTTACCTGGTGTAGGAAGAAAAACAGCCAATGTGATTTTAAATACAGCCTTTGGACAACCGACCATCGCTGTAGATACCCATATTTTTCGTGTTTCCAATCGAACAGGATTAGCGCCTGGCAAAACAGTGCGAATCGTTGAAGATAATTTACTCCAAAATGTCCCTAAAAAATACAAAAAAAATGCGCATCATTGGTTGATTTTACATGGACGTTACGTTTGTATTGCAAGAAAACCCAAGTGTTCTCAATGTATTATTAATGATATTTGTGAATATCCTGAGAAAAATATTGAGTAATGCCTGAATACATTGGCCTTTAATTTTCAACTTCTTAACGACTAAATTTAATTAAATCTTTCAAATTGGTTAATTTATCTAATTTAAAAGCCTTTTTTAAAGTTTTCTTATTTAAATCTATTTCAGTTTTAACTTCTGATGATAAGGTTAATAACAAGCATTCTTCAACCTGTTCAGCAATTAACTGATATTTTTCTAAGCTCACCCTACCCGTTGAAATGAAACAAAAATTATTAATATAATGCTTTGCATAATCCGTGAGAAATCGTGCACAACGTTCTTGGTTGGTTTCATCTGAATACAAAGCCCACTTTCCTAAAATCAAGGTTTTCAAATCTATTTCAGGCTGTTTACCTGCTGTGGGCATTTTTATTAATCTAGCGATAAAACGTTCATTATCCAGTTCTTCACAAAACAATTTTTCCGCATATTCAACGAAATAAGCTTCATGATGTTGATACTTGTCGTGGGTGCACAATAATAAAATGGCAATAGCTTTAAAAATAACAGGAATATATTTTTCATCCAATTCCAAATATAAAGTATCATAAATAGTCCGTTTGCCATGATCTTGACGTGAAGTAGCCATATCACCAATCAGAAAACCAATTCGCTTTTGTTCAACTAATACCATTAATCGTGGTGTTTCACCACCAATATCCCGTAGCACTTGACGGTGAAATAAAATGGCTTTGTCCAACAATATCATATCCCCTGCTTTCACGTGCCAAGCATAATCTTTGCCTGCTTCAATTCCACGAGTATGTACCGCAGCACCTTGAACAATCACCTGCCTCATTTTTTATTTACCTCAATTAAGCCCGTATTGCCATAAATATTAAAGTGTTTATCATGGGCACTTGCAAATTCCATAAGAGATTGCCTAAAAGCAATATCTTCACCCCAAAACCAACGGACAAAGCGGCTCCAACTACCACGTTTTTGCTCGTGGTGCGTTAAGGCAAATGCTAAAGCGTAGCGTAATGGTTGATCTGTGCCTTCAGGTTGAAATTTTAAATTAGGTTTTCTGACGAAAATCACATCTTTTTCATTTTCGTGATAATCAATACGAGTAAATTCAACACAGCCCAAGGTTTTAACTGGAATCAATACACCCGCTAAATTTGGATGATGTTGAATGAAGTTTAACATTGACGCATAACGTTCTTCAAAGGCTTCTCTTAGGGCTTGTTGCTTTGCTTCAGTTTTCAACCAGGCTTCACATTTAGTCACCACAAATAAAACCAAATGATTTTTACCATCAGTGAGGGTTGGTTTTAGCAATTGAAAAACATGTTCAGGTTCATTTTTTTCAGTGGATAAGGAATCGTCACCTTCAACCAGCGCCGAGCCATCAATAACATTAACAATTACTACCGCTTTGGAGAGTTTAGCAGTAAACTCTTCAAAGTCGTGACTTTGTTCACCCGCCCGAATAATACCGCCTGCAATGTCACAAAACACGAGATCAAATTCTTTTTTACCACGAAAAAATACATCAAATCGCCTTTCATGAATTCCAGCCGTCCCCTTAAGTAAAGAACCTGTTTGGGTAAAACTAGGTTGTTCAATGATTTTAGTCAACTTTTGATAAGCATCCTGCAAGTCGTGATGGGTATCTTCGGTCGCTGCAAATTCAAATTCTGACTGATCTTTAATACTGGTTAATTCATGATACATGGTGGCCAGTAACGTGGTTTTTCCCACACCATCTGGCCCCACCATCATCATAATCGCCTCTTTTTTTGGCATAGTCTAAATATCGTTTTAATGTGTATTTTATTTTAAAAATAAGATTTTGTTAATTATTATGAATAATTGGGGAATAGTAATGACATACTACTTTGTTATTTCAAGGTTACAAATCAATATGTTTTGGAAAATCAGGCACTAAAGAGGAATATTCAATTTCTCCTTGTGGGTTGAAAAATTTAATATCTCCTTTTTCACTACATAACCAAAACCTTTGTGCCTCTTGCTCAAAGTAGAGTTCTCTCTTTTCTACCTTCTCTTTTTTAGTATTACTTGAAGAAAAGACTTCAACGCAGATTTCAGGAGAAATAGAACATTCTGTCTCATGTTTTATTATCTCAAAAATCTTATCTGAAGCCCATGCAACATCGGCAACTTTTGTGCCATTTTTGGTTGCAATAGCACATTCAGAAAGCGTTCTTCCATGACCTAAACGAGAACGTAACAGGAATTGTAATTCGCCCTGAAATGCTGAATGATAAACTTTGACAGGACTCATTAATACTTTTCCATTTTCATTAAGTTCTATTTTAAATGGTAAATTTGTGAGGCCTAGATGCTCACAGACTTCCTGCCAATTCATAATTTAATCTCAGATATGTTAACTTTAAAGTTTTAAACCATTCAGACAATTGTCAACTACTTTATTGATTTTTCAAGTATTGTATAATAGCTAATGATAATATTAATACTTATCACACGTCAAAATAAAATCTATAAAACATAGTGCCAAATTTTGACTAGTACACTGACTGATATGGTAGGGTGCGTCCCACGCACCAAGAAACGCATGGTGCATGAGATGCACCCTACAAAATAATCTTGACAGAGTGCTAGCTTTGAATAGATATAAATCACCTTATTTAGGCTTTTTATGACTTTCCCTTGAAATTAGTCAATTACTCACGTCAATAAATTATGCAGTTAAATATAAATAGTAATACAGACCCAAGCCAACTAAACTATATTGACTCTCTTCGAGGCATGGCTATTATACTGGTTTTTTTCGCACATTCAGGTGCTTTTTTATCACATCTAAATGTTACGCTTCCTCTATTTGGTACATTTGGTTTTGGACAATATGGTGTTCAACTCTTTTTCCTTATTAGTGCTTATACATTATTCAGAAGCCTAGACCTGCGTTCTTCTCTCCATAATTACACACTTGAAACTAAAAAGTTTTTTATTAGACTTATTGCGAAATAAGGTATTGAAACAATAGGGAGAAAAGTTAAACTAGTGGTTATAGGAACTAAACAAGTCTCTAATGAAATAGAGGAACTACGAAAAACTGAAAGTTTTATCAAATGAAAGGTTTAAACGCTATTTAGGGATAAATAAAGAATTATTTGAAGAGATGGTGAATGTGTAGACCTCGAACCAAATTGGGCAGCATACCTAAGCTAAGTTATGAAGAACAACTATGTATGACACTCACGTATTTTAGAGAATACAGAAGTCAGTACCATTTAGGTGTGGATTATGGTCTATCAGAATCCAATGTATGTAGGACAATCCAAAAGATAGAAAACAAGCTAATGAGAAGTGGTAAATTTAGTTTATCAGGTGGTGAACATGAGTGTATAGTTGTTGATGCTACAGAACAAGAGATTGAAAGGCCAAAGAGGCGACAAAGAATTCATTAGAGTTGTATCCCGTTAAAAATCAATCAATTAGCTAGATAAAAGTTCCATAGTCCGGCACATACTCCAATTATTTCATCATATAAATCAATA
>JADGDF010000103.1 GCA_016745055.1 Thiotrichaceae bacterium
GTAAGCATTTTGCTCTACGGTTTAACCTTATTGCTGCTATATATAATAAACTAATTATTTAAGCTTGTTAACAACTTATTTCGCAAGAGGTCTTTTATTAAAACTTACCTTTAATCGACTTTATATCCAATGCCTTCACGAACCGGTCAATGACATCATCCAAAAAATCCACCAACTGGCTATTGACTATGCTTAAAAAAGCATCCCCTACTTAGGAATAAGAATTAAATAACTTCCATAAGTTTTCAATCAGACCTGGCAGGTTTTTAAAACCTGCCAGGTCTTGTTTTTGATTTTATTGAGTTCCCCTTCCTTAACTCGACGACTATAAAACCTCGCACCATTTTTGCCAACTTGTTCGATAATGCTGCTCTAAATGCTGGGTAAACAATCCACCTTTCATGAGAGGAGACGTTTGCATTTTATTTCTTAATTGACTTCGCAACTGTTGTAACTTTTCTTTATTTTCCGCCAATTGTACACAAATGTTCACATAATCAACTTCTGTGTTAGCAACCAACTCTGGCAAACCAACCGTCGTTAATAAACTTAATCCGACTCTCGCCACATGCGTTTGACCCAATAAAGTCACAACCGGTATCCCCATCCATAAAGCTTCACAAGTTGTGGTTACCCCGTGATAAGGATAAGTGTCCAAACCAATGTCCATCTGGTGATACATTTGCAAATGATCCTGCGTTTTGGGTATAGAACCAAGTAAGATTAATCTTTCTGAATCAATGCCTGCCGCGGTAAAACGAGATTTTAAGGTAGTTTGAACTGTTTCATCCGTCAAACTTCTGGCTTTAATCAATAATTTTGAATGTGGCACCGCTTGTAACACCTGACACCACAGTTGAATAGTTACCTCGCTTAATTTTGCATAATTATTAAACGACCCAAAAGTGAGATAATTATTTTGTAAAGCCGGTAATTCATTAACTTCAGGCGAATTTTCCGGTGGCGTATAGCAAAAATAACTATGGGGCATACGCAACAAGGTTTCGCTGCTAAATTGCTCAGTTTGGCCTTTGGGATCGACATAATTATCCACAATACGATAATCCATCGTTTCCAAACTGGTGGTATTGGGATAACCTAAATAACTGATTTGGACAGAGGCAGGCTTTCTGGCAAACATTAATAAACGATTATGGGCTGTGTGACCTGCCAAATCGACTAAAATATCAATGTTATCTTCTCGAATTTGCGTTGCTAAAGCCTCATCAGATAAATAAGCACAAGTTATCCAATGTTGAACGGTATTTTGTATCCAATGACTGATTTCATCTATTTTAGTGCCACTGTGATAACAATAAATTTCAAATTGAGTGTTGTCGTGATATTTTAAAATCGCTTGCAAAAAGTACATCACTGAATGGCGGTGAAAATCACCAGACACGTAACCGATTTTTAATGGACGTTCTTTACCTTTAATGATTTCAGGGGGTTCAAACGTTAGTTTAGCCGCATGTTGTTGATAAAAACGTTGATGTTCTGCAAAAATAGTTTGCGCAGAATAAGCTGGCGATAAATTCAAAGTGTACAAAAGATTATTGTGTGCAGTTACTTCTTCAGAATTAATTTTGAGCGCTTTGCGATAACTGTCAATGGCCGCATCAATGTTACCGGTATCTTTTAAAGCAATGCCTAAATTATTGTAGGCACTGGCATAATTTGGTTGAATGGCCAAAGCACGATGATAACTTTCTATTGCGGCGGTCAGTCGCCCTTGATGCCACAAACAATGACCTAAATTGTTGTGAAAACTAGGTATGTCTGGATTTTGCGTAATCGCTTGTTGAATTAATTCAATGGCTTTGTCATTATCATCTTCAGCATTGGCAATGATGCCCAGAAAATGCAACGCATCGGGGTGATTAGGATAAGTTTGTAATATCCATTGGTAGGCAAATTTGGCTTGGGCTAATTTCCCCGTATTTTGCCAATGCAATGTTGTTTGCAATAATAGTTGTAACGCAGTTGCCGAATGATTTTCAAACGCTTTTTGGTAATATTCATGCGCTTTATCAAACTCTGCACGTTCAACATAAACATTGCCCAAATAAATTGGCGCATCAACAGACGTTGCCTCCAAATTGATCGCCCGTTGCAGACAATCCATTGCTTTATCCAAATGACCTTGCCGTTGAAAAGCAACCCCTAAATTGGCATACGCTTCTGCATAATCGAATTTCAGCGTAATTGCCTGTTGCAAGGTTTCAACTGCTTTTGCATCGTTCCCTTGTCGGATAAAGGCTAGACCTAAATAATTATGTGCCAACACAAAATCTGGCTGTAATTCAAGTGTTTGTTCAAATTGCGTGACAGCATTAGCTAACTGATTTTGTAACAAATACGAATAGCCCAAATTATTGCAGGCTTGCGGAAAATTGGGTTTTAAGCGAATCGCTTGCTGATAATGCAATACCGCTTGTTCAAAATTTTGCTGCTCTCGGTAAATATTGCCAAGATTATGGTGACTTTCTGCATGTTGTAGGTTGATTTTTAAGGCTTTTTTATAATAAGAGATGGCTTCATCTGTTTTATTTTGCTCATTTAACACAATCCCTAAGTTATAATAAATTCCTGCATGATTAGGGTTTAATGCCAGTGCTTGCTGGTAACTGGCAATCGCTTCTACCAATTTACTTTGTTTTCTTAGCGTAATGCCTAAATTATAGTGCGCCTCAACATAATTTGAATTGAATTTGAGAGCTTGTTGGTAGTAAATGACAGCTTCTTCCAATTTACCCTGTTCATTATAAATAACTGCTAAATTATTATTGGCTTCAGCATAGCTAGGCTTAAATTGCAGGGCTTGTTGATAGCAATAAATCGCTTCTTTCAGTTTATTCTGTTCTTTACAAACTATGCCTAAATTGTTGTAATAACTTGGATTATCGGGTTTAAAATTAATGGCTCGTTTGATAAGTTCTTCTGCGACCGCAAAATTTTTAGCTTGATACGCTGCGACACCTGCTAAATTCAAAGCATCACTGTTTTTCGGATCAACAGCCAAAACCTGTCGATAAATTTGCTCTGCTTCCGCGAGTTTGCCTGCTCCATGTAATTGAATCGCGTACTGTAGTGCTTGAGGAATAGTGAAATTTGATTGGGCAGGTTGAGGTACTGAAGCTTGTTTGGCAGAAGATGATTTTTTCTTTTTTTTAGACATAAAGCTGTGCTCAATAGAAGTACAAAACTTACTTTGGAATGGGAATTAAATAACTTCCACAAGTTTTCAATCAGACCTGGCAGGTTTTCAAAACCTGCCAGGTCTTGTTTCTGGTTTTATTTAGCTCTCGCTCCTTTATAAGATAAATTTTGCACTCCTGTAAAAAGGTTACAAACTCAATTTCTTTTCCAAATAATGAATATTGGTTCCACCCGTTTGAAAAGCGGTATCTTGTAAAATTATTTGATGTAAAGGAATATTAGTTTTAATGCCATCAATCACCATTTCCTCTAAAGCAACCCGCATTCTAGCCATGGCTGATTCTCGGGTATCGCTATAAGTAATGAGTTTACCTATCATGGAGTCATAATAAGGGGGCACTTTGTAACCGTTGTAAATGTGCGTATCGACTCTTACACCTGGGCCACCAGGGGCATGATAACGTTCAATTGTCCCTGGAGAAGGCATGAAACTTTTGGGGTCTTCTGCGTTAATTCTACATTCCATCGCATGACCTTGAATACGAATATCTTTCTGATGAAAAGCTAATTCTTCCCCTGCGGCAATTCTGAGTTGTTCTCGCACAATGTCAATACCGGTCACTAACTCAGTGACTGGATGTTCAACTTGCAAACGAGTATTCATTTCGATGAAGTAAAACTCGCCATTTTCGTAGAGAAATTCAAATGTACCGGCTCCTCGATAACTAATATCTCGACAGGCCTGAGCACAACGTTCCCCAATTTTACTGCGTAATTTTTGGCTAATCCCAGGGGCGGGTGCCTCTTCAATTAGTTTTTGATGACGACGTTGCATGGAACAATCACGTTCGCCTAAGTAAACTGCATGCCCATGCTCATCGGCCAGGACCTGGATTTCAATATGACGTGGATTTTCCAGATATTTTTCCATATAGACTTCGTCATTACCAAATGCGGTTGCAGCTTCACTACGCGTAAGAGAAACGGCATTATGCAGCGAAGCTTCACTGTGTACGACGCGCATACCGCGACCGCCACCACCGCCAGAAGCTTTAATAATGATTGGATAACCAATTTCTCGTGCTAACTTAGCATTTTTATCAGGATCATCATCTAATCTTCCATCTGAACCAGGCACACAAGGGACACCTGATTTTTTCATTGTCGCAATGGCAGAAACCTTATCACCCATCAGTCGAATAGTATCAGGACGTGGGCCAATAAAAATAAAGCCACTACGTTCGACTTGTTCTGCAAAGTCGGCATTTTCTGATAAAAAACCATAACCTGGGTGAATGGCTACCGCACCTGTGACTTCAGCGGCACTAATGACCGCAGGAATATTGAGATAACTATCAATGGAAGGCGGTGGGCCAATACATACAGACTCATCCGCTAATCGTACATGTTTTAAATCACGATCGGCGGAGGAATGAACAGCAATGGTTTTAATACCCAACTCTCGACAGGCACGTTGAATTCTTAAAGCAATTTCCCCACGATTGGCAATTACTATTTTTGACAGCATTGCGTGGTCACCTCTTAAAATGTTCTGTGGGCAATTTCTATCAGTAGGTTTAAGTAGAAAGTTGCAAAGCATAATGAAGGGTTTGTCAGGCAATGGCATGATAATATGCCTACCTGACTTGTGTTCACCCAAGACAAAAATTGGGAGGATATTATTCAATGGCAAACAAAGGTTCACCGTATTCAACAGGTGCGCCATTGTCTACTAATACTTTGACGAGAATCCCTGCTTTATCAGCGGTAATTTGGTTAAGAATTTTCATGGCCTCGATAATACATAACGTGTCACCTTCTTTGACTTTTTGACCTTCTTCTACAAATGGCTTATTTGTTGGAGAGGGTGCTCGATAAAAAGTGCCCACCATGGGGGAATAAATAATATCTCCTTTCATTTCTTCTGTAGGCGAAGCAGCCAGTGATGTATCTGTTGTTGGTGAAGTAGG
Source organism: Thiotrichaceae bacterium (assembly GCA_016745055.1). Classification (GTDB taxonomy): domain Bacteria; phylum Pseudomonadota; class Gammaproteobacteria; order Beggiatoales; family Beggiatoaceae; genus JADGDF01. Next base: position 5,130 of record JADGDF010000103.1, read on the forward strand.
CATTCCAACCGGGGGAGGAACCGTGATGTTTGTTGCTGTAGGAGCGACAACGGGTGGTAAGTTTGGGCTATAACGACTGATGCGAACAGATTCTTCACCTTCGTGAATTTCTATTTCAGCCATATCAGAGGCTTGTACCATATCAATGAGTTTTTTAATTTTGCGAATATCCATAGGCTTATCTCGAATTCGATAGAATAGATAACGCTGCTTGTAGTGCCAATGTATAACCTTGCGCGCCAAGCCCTGTAATGACTCCTACAGCGATATCCGAAAAATAGGAATGATGCCGAAAAGGTTCACGGGCATATACATTTGATAAATGTATCTCAATAAAAGGGACTGCCACTGCGAGTAAAGCGTCGCGCAAAGCAATACTACTGTGAGTAAAAGCAGCAGGGTTAATGATAATAAAGTCAATTTTGTTCTGTTTTACTGCATGTATTTGAGCAATAAGCTCATATTCAGCATTGCTTTGAAAGACTGTGAGCTGATGTCCTTGATTTCGAGCAATGCTGACAAGTTGTTCGTTAATGTCTGCTAAGGATGCTTGTCCATAATGGCCAGGCTCTCTTTGACCTAGCAAGTTTAAATTGGGTCCGTGGAGCACTAATAAATTAAACATTGTTATTTGAGTCGTTAGTAAAACTAGCAGAGGTTGTATACCAAAATATTTTTATAGTGAGGATGGTATACTAAAAGTAGAATTTTACCTAAAACTTGTCCATTTTCACAGTAGAAAAAATTATTCTAGGGATGTCAAAAAAATATTCATAAGTAAATATAGTAGTAAAAATAATGGCTAGCAGCTAATTTACCAATGTTTAAAGCGTGAATAAGAGAGCATTATCTTTTTTGAAAAACTTCTGAAAATTCCCCCACTGACGTAAATTGTTATGCATTTTTTGGTCTTGGTGCATAATTAACTTGGCGAAGTTCTTTAATAATTGAATTTTCCTCAAGTTCAACCAACGCTTTTTTTAGATAATTTCTTATATTTAGATCACAATGCCAGTGAACTTGGTCATATGGTATATTCTTTAATTTTAAAAATATAGCAAGTGCGTAGCTATACTCAGCCTCAGAAAGATAACCACCACCGGATATTTGCCATCCTTGAGATTCAGCAGTCGAGTGTTGTTGAAAGTTAAATGCTGCATTAGCAACAAAAATTCCAAATCCTAAAAATGTTGTGCCAATATCCGTGGCAAATTCCCAATTATCCCAACCCCCTGGCGGTGGCTCTGGGGCTGTGCCTGTCAGATAATGGGACAATTCATGAGCAAAAGTTGCGACCATTTGTATGGGGTCTGACACAATTTTTGGATTATAGGTAATTATAATTTCGTTGTTTTCGTCTGCTGAAAATGTGCCCAAAGGATTTTGTTCTGCATCCTGAACTACCACTGTTGGCGCAATCAACAAATTAGGATCTTCATCTTGGGCTACTAAACTACATGGCCACCTTTCCATACCAGCGTATTTCTTAACCTGCTCAAAGGTAACCTTTGCCGCTGTTTCTTGTGAATTTACTTCTGTTGGAAAAAATACTTTTGTAGGAAGAATTAGCTGGGTACTCTGATAGAAATCATCTCCACCAAAATGTGTCAACAACCATTTATAGCATTCAAACTGAAAAAATTGATCATCCTCAGACAGTAATGGTTTAGGACGGAACAGATTCCACATGGTATATTCTTTTGTCAGCATCTCGCAGAGATTTAATGACGTTCCTGGAACTTCCCTGTTCCTTAAAACTATTCAATGTCTCAGCAAAGAGACTTAGTTAATTACCCCGACCGTCTGGTCTCTATTGGGCAACTCCGTACTCTGTTACACTCTACATTCTCCGTCACCTATGTTTGAACCCCAGCTAGTCGCGGACTACTCAGCTCGCGCTTCGCCTTTCCATACCTTGCAGCAAAAAAGTTTGTGAAAAATCTAAGCACAATTTATTCTGCCACTTGTTCAGGAGGACGATGAATTTTAAAAAATAGTGCGTACAGCACAGGTACAACAATCAAAGTCAGAACAGTGGCAAAAGTCAGTCCAAACATAATGGTAACCGCCATACTAATAAAAAACGCATCAAATACTAAAGGTATCATTCCCAATACGGTAGTAACGGCGGCCATGGTCACAGGTCGTAACCGACTGACTGACGAGTCGACAATTGCAAAGAAAGGTAACTTGCCTTCGCGAATTTCTAAGTCAATTTGATCGATTAATACAATAGCATTTTTAATCAACATGCCTGTTAAGCTGAGAAACCCAAGTAAAGCCATAAATCCAAATGACTCCCCGGTTAAGAATAGGCCTAATGTCACGCCAATAATGGCCAGTGGTACTGATAACCAAATAATCAATGTTTGCCGTATAGCATTAAATAATGCAATAACAATCACTACCATGGCTAAAAAAGTCACAGGCAAATTGGCACTGAGAGCCTTTTGGGCCTTAGTCGAATCTTCATATTCTCCCCCCCATTCCATTTCATACCCTAGGGGTAACTCAATCGCTTCAATTTTTGCCCGAATTCTTCCAAATACGACGCTGGCATTACCTACTCGTGGATCACTTTGAACAGTAATGGTTCGCTTACGATTGTGGCGATGAATCAGCGGATCAATCCAAACCGTTTCAAAGCCTGAAACTACTTGACGCAGGGGAATTGATTGTTGAGCGATTTGACTCCACACATAAATGTTTTTGATGTTATCCACAGCCACGCGCTCTAACTCTGGCGGTCGGGAGATGATGGGTATTCGTTTATTCCCTTCACGATAAACACCAACTTGCTTACCCGTAAATGCGGTTTCCAAGGCTTCGCTAATAGCGGCTCGAGAAATGCCCACGGCTCTAGCTTGCGCTTCTGCAAATTGAGGTTGTAGCATTTTAACTTTTTGCCGCCAATCATCGCGAATGCCTATAGCGCCGCCATCCTCGCGCATAATATCTTGAGCTTGCTTAGACAGTTGTCGCAACACCACAGGATCGGGTCCACTAAAACGTGCTTTAATTAAAGCACCACTGCCTGGACCGAGTTTGAATTTTTCAATTTTGGGTTCCGCATCTGGGAAGTTTTGGGAGAAGTGTTGATATATTTGTGGAATTAAATCACTAATTTTTCGATAATCTTTGACAGTTACTAGCAGTAGACCATAGCTGGTATAGTTTTTCTCTGGGGCATATAACAAAATAAACCGCAATGCACCCGCACCAACAAAAGTCGTCACGGATTTGATGTCTTCTTGAGCTAACAAATATTTCTCAATTTGTTGTAAATCTTTACTGGTTTCATTAATGTCAGTCCCTTCTGCTCGCCAATAGTTAATCATGAATTGAGGACGGGTGGAACCAGGAAAAAAACTATCTTCTAAAAAACCAAAGCCATAAATAGCTAGTCCTAATAGCCCCAACATAATGATCATGGTGAACCAACGAAACCGTAAACAGATATGTAGAAAAAATTTATAGGCTTGATATAAAAATCCTCGATAAGGATCTGTTTGGATTTCTTTTGAGGGTTTGAGAAACATCACACAAAATAATGGCGTGATGGTGACAGCAATCAACCAACTCATCATCAAAGAAATCAAAATGACCTGAAATAAACTGCGCGTGAATTCTCCCGCCGAATTTTGAGACAAACCAATGGCAGCAAATGCGAGTACGGCTATCACAGTAGCGCCTAATAATGGCCACATGGTTTGGGCCACCACTTCTTTAGCGGCTTTGATGCGATCAACACCTTGTTGAATTTTGATTAAAATGCCATCAGTAATGACAATCGCGTTGTCGACCAACATGCCTAACGCAATGATTAGCGCACCTAAAGAAATACGTTGCAAATTAATATGGTACATATCCATGATAATGATGGTGGCAAAAACTGTCAAAACCAAAATACCACCAATCAATAAACCACTTTTTATACCCATGAAAATCAAAAGCACGACGACAACAATTGCCAAAGCCAGTAGTAGGCTTTCAACAAAACCATTGACTGACTTTTCTACTGCATCAGATTGAAAAGAAATAATGCCTAATTCAATTCCCAACGGTGTCTGGGCTTTCAAAGCAGCTAATTTTTCTTTGACAGCTTTCCCTAACACTACCACGTTTCCACCTGAAACAATGGAAATACCCACCCCCAATCCAGGCTTACCATCAAAGCGCAGCAATCGTTGTGGTGGTGTCGTATAACCTCGACTGACGGTAGCAACGTCTTTTAGATAAATCAATTTATCCATTGAACCAATCATTAACTCGCCAATTTCTTCTACTGAGTCAATACCTCCCGTAGGATGAATTCTAATTTCTTCGCTGCCAACTTGGACTTTACCCGCCGATACGACTAAATTCTGTTGTTTCAATGTGCCGTAAATATTATCTAAAGAAATACCCAGTTGCGCTATTTTGGCATTGGAAATTTCCACGAAAACCGCTTCTTGTTGTGCACCCCAAATATCCACTTTGGCCACACTTGGCACCAACAATAATTCTCGCTTAAGAAAGTCAACATAATACTTTAGCTCTCGGTAGGAAAAGCCTTCACCTGTAACTGCAAAAAACGTCCCGAATACATCTCCAAAATCATCATAAATCACAGAAGGTTGGACGCTGGGGGGTAAATGTGGTTGAGCATCACCAATCTTGCGCCGTAATTCATCCCACACTTGAGGTAAAGAATATTTATCATATTTCTCTAGGATAGTGACGGTAATAATTGATTGGCCAGCCTTAGATATAGAGGTCACTTTATCAAGTTGGGACATTTGTTGAATGGCCGTTTCAAGCACATCAGTCACTTCTTCTTCAACTTCTGAAGGTAAAGCGCCTGGATAGTTGGTAACAATTAAAGCGTCTTTAATGGTAAATTCAGGGTCTTCTAATCGTCCCAAGTTGTCATACGATAATAATCCTCCCCCTAACAACAACAAAGTGAGGGCTAAGGTAACTGTTTTTTTCTGAATGGCATATTCGGCAAGATTCATTTAATACCTCGCTTGGCTATCAAAGAGTTTCACTTTCATGCCTTCTTGTAAAAAGTGCACACCTGCTGTCACGATCCTTTCTCCACCGTTGATACCTTCTAATAATTGTATATTTCCCTGGGTTAATTCGCCTACCACCACCTCACGTCTATGCAGTATCATGTCCGGTTGCACGATCCATACATATTGTTTGTTGAATTCATCTGAAAAAATAGCGCTGGCAGGTGCAAAAAAACTTTTTATGGGAATATCTTCATCGTTAGTTTGTTCAGTGACAATCACGGTAGCTGTCATGCCTGGTAGGATTTTTAAGTCTTTTGGTGCTTGCATGGTAAACACTGCTCGATAAGTCTGTGTTTTTTGATCGGCTTCCGTTTTGTATTCTTTTAATTCTAAAGGAAAAAGTCGGTTTTTAGCGGCTTCAAATTCTGCAACAAATTGGTAAAATTCAGAGCCTTTAGATGAAATGATCACTCGTTCTGGAACATTAATCACGACTTCCAACTTTGAAATATCTTGCAAACTTAAAATAGGGTCTGTTGGATTAATATTTTGAAAATTTTTGACAAATGTCTTGGCAACCACGCCTGAAAATGGGGCTTTTAACTTAGTATCATCCAAGGCATTTTGAGCCTCTTCTCGTTGGGCCAATAAACCTTTAATGCTTGATTGCATTGCTTCAACATCTTCTTTTCTAGCACCGGTTTTACCTTTATTCAACGTTTGTTTAGCTGTATTGAGTTGCGCTTTGGCAACGCTATAAGCACTTTCTTGTTTATCATAATTTGATTTAGATATAATCCGTTTTGCCCATAAATCTTTATAACGCTGAAATTGTCTTTCAGACTCTCGAAATTTAGCTTTTGCCGCTGACAGTTCAGCTTTCAATACTTTAACATCTTCAGGTCTTGCACCAGCTTTCATCGCTTTGAGCTGAGCTCGTGCTTGAGAAATTTGACTATTGACTTTTGTAAGCTTGGTTTTGTAATCTCTTGGGTCAAGTTTTGCTAGCAAATCTCCTTTTTTAACCTCTTGGCTTTCTTTAACAGAAAATTTCATCAATTTGCCTGGCACCTGGAATTTTAATTCAGCACGTTGAGAAGCCATGACTTTTCCAGGAATACGATCAAATTGCTGAGTATCAGAAGAAGAGGTTAACACCTCTGTTTTAACAGGCTGTACTACTTTGGCAGTGGGAGTTTGGGTTTCTTGTTGGCATGAAATGAGAAAAATGGATAGGAAAAAAATGATTAAGCGCATATTTCTATTACCTTTTATAAACTGGCATTTCGTGGAAAATAATCCTATAAAACAAGGTGTTTTAAAGACTACAGGGATGAAGCAAGTAAATTTACTTTGTCATTTCCAATTGGGCTAATTTTTCTCGCTCAGTAATTGGAAATTCGGCAAGTACATCTTTCAAGCGTTTTGAACGCCATAAATAAATAATAATGACAGTGTCAATGTATAGAAATAGTAAACTTGTAGCACTGAATGTTTTTATTTTTAGAAATGCAAAAGCGATGATTATCACCATTTCAACGAATAAGCTGGAAAATAGCAGAATTTTTGCATTTTTCCATAACAAACGTGGTATTTTACCTGCATGAGGCACTCGCCGAACCATCCCAAATAGTACAAAGGTGGCGGGAATACTAACAATCATCAGTGTCACACTCAGTTGAGTATGCGCAAATTTAACTACCTCAGGCATTGTTTTTGCCACCATTGGCAGTACAAAAATAATAAAATGCTTTAACATGTAAAAATTGGCTAAGGTAAAGCTTGCAGGCACATTCAATACATCATATTGATTATAATCATCGGGAGTATAAATCATAAAATATCCTTTAACCTAAAAATAGTTTATACGCAGGGTTTTCATTTTCACTCCAATAGGGATAGCCCAGTTTGTTTAAAAAATCTTGTAATTCATCTTGTTCTGTAGATAAAACTTGCAAACCAACTAAAATTCTACCAAAAGCTGCGCCATTATTTCGATAATGAAATAAACTAATATTCCACCGTTGGCCAATTTGATTGAGAAAATGCAATAATGCGCCAGGCCGTTCAGGGAAAATAAAGCGTAATAATCTTTCGTTTTCAACATTTTGCGCATGACCGCCGACCATATGCCGAATATGTAATTTAGCCATTTCGTTTTCTGTCATATCAATGACAGTATATTGCTTATCTCGCAGTTTTTGGATCATTTTTTCTTTTTCTGCGACGCCTTCTTGCAGGCGAATACCCACAAATACATGAGCAAGTTGTTTATCATTGTAGCGGTAATTGAATTCGGTAATGGCTCTTTGGCCCACAGCATGGCAAAATTCACGAAAGCTACCTGGTCGTTCAGGAATTGCGGCAGTAATCAACGCTTCTCGATGTTCCCCAACCTCAGCTCTTTCAGCCACGTAACCCAAGCGGTCAAAATTCATGTTAGCGCCACTGGCTATCGTAATAAGATGTTTATCTTGACAATTTTCTCTAGCGGCGTACTGTTTTAAACCAGCTAAAGCTAGTGCCCCAGCAGGTTCAGTAATCGTGCGAGTATCTTCAAAAATATCTTTAATGGCAGCACAAATTTTATCAGTTGTCACCAAAATGACTTCGTCTACATAATGACGTGCAATGTCAAAAGGAAGCTTGCCAATTTGTCTGACCGCAACCCCATCGGTAAAAATACCGACTTGTTCTAAAATAACACGTTCTTTTGCTTGTAAAGCAGCATGTAAAGTCGGTGCATCTTCAGGTTCAACGCCAATGACTTTGATTTCTGGACGCAGATATTTGAAATAAGCCGCGATACCAGCAATCAATCCTCCGCCACCCACAGGTACAAAGATTGCGTCTAAATCACCTGAATGCTGCTGCAAAATTTCCATGCCCACCGTACCTTGGCCAGCAATCACTTCCTCATCATCATAGGGGGGAATGTAGGTTAAACCACGTTCTTTAACCAATTGTTGGGCATATTGACTGGCATCATCATAAGCTGAACCATGTAAAATGGTTTCTGCACCACGATTTCTGACCGAAATGACTTTAATTTCAGGCGTGGTTTTGGGCATGACAATGGTGGCTTGAATGCCTAATTTAGCCGCAGATAAGGCAACGCCCTGTGCGTGATTACCTGCAGAAGCAGCAATTACACCTTTTGCACGAATTTTAGGGGATAAATTAGCAATTTTGTTGTAAGCTCCCCGAAGTTTAAACGAAAAAACGGGTTGCATGTCTTCTCGCTTAATCCAAATATGGTTATTTAAACGACGTGATAGCGTATTTGCGTAATCAAGGGGCGTTTTTTTTGCCACATCGTAAACGCGGGCTTGCAGAATTTTTTTGATGTAATGGTTGAGCATGAATTGATAGCATTTATATTAATTTTTGAGCTACATTATATCTCAACTTTAGTAACACCGTCATTACTCCAAAAATATAACGATGTAGGCTGCAAACGTTGGTTAGAATTTAAACCCTAACTGTAATGTTTCCACCAAACAATTTCCAAGGCTGACAATTTAGATTCCAAGACTTAATTTAATGCCAGAGGAAAATACGATACTCACTGAGTTTATTAATTTTCCAGCACAACCATACCGACTGCCAAGGCTTTCGTGTGAGAAATACTAATGTGAGTGTGAGTGACATTGAGTAGGTTAAGCAAGGTAGTTGCTGTTCCTTGAGGTAATATATAAGGCTTACCGCTAGGGTGGTTAAGTACTTCAATGTCTTTAAAGTAGATTTTTTGTCCTAAACCTGCACCAATAGCTTTCATAAAAGCTTCTTTTACCGCAAATTTACCCGCGAAGTGTTCAATAGGTGACTTATACTTTTGGCAATACGCAATTTCTGCATCTGTAAACAGTTTTTTTGTAAACCGCGATTGGTATTTGTCGATACCTTGTTGAATACGTTGTAATTCAATAATGTCAATGCCCATGCCTACGATCATATTCAGGAGTTCAGGAAGTTAGTTTTCTTTGCCAAATGATCACACTAAAATTCAGGAAAATAGCATAAGTTTTTAGTTTTTATTTGTCAAATTGTCACACTAAATTTTTCCTTCTTCCTCCTGAATACTTAATAAGTGACCCATTTACCTTAAAATTATCTAAATTTAGTCATTTTTTAAGGTTGACAGTTTGAGAAGTTAGCTGGCACATAATAAATGACATTGTATTAGTGACATCTGCCATATATTCTTTTGTTGGTTTGCCAATGGGAGGAAAAATAAGTTTGTAAGCAATTCCTCCTGCAATTTCTGAAATTTCAGTTTTATCAGATTTGGCACTTTGCTTGAGTTGTTGGAGCTTCTTTTTCAAAGATTCTGGGTTAATTCCTCTAGATAGAAGAGATTCTGTCAGTTTTGATCCTTCGCATATTTTAGGCTGAGATTCATTAGGGGTTTGGGCATGAGTGACAATAGAGTAAGAAAAAATAACTACTAATAAAATCAGGGCTAATTTAAGTAATAATGTGACAGTATTTGTATTCATTATAAAATTCCTTAATGGACTATTCTTAGAGACCTGGATTTAATCACAAGCCGCTTGATACCTAGACAGAGAATATACTGCCTAAGTATTAATGTCAATTATGGACTTTATCTAAAATACGCAGTATATAATGAGAAAGGTCAGTATTTGAATCAGAACTATTGGGGGTTTATCGCCGTAGTAAATAACAACTGTTTTTGTTATGTTTCACCGCTTGTCGTGAGTAATTCAATGTCAATATTTATAGAGTAATTGTACTAAGCTTAAACAAATCATCCATTTCTTTAGCTAGTGTGTGGTAAGTTGTATAATATTTTTTTATATAATAATAAAAATCTACTTTGCATACTTTTATAAAGCGTAGAGTAAATATATTTTTAATAATGTTATTATATCAACTTTTAGGAGTGGTATAAATGTCTACTGAAACACAATCCAACACACAAACCACTGAAGGAGCACCCTTTTTTGCTCGCTTCTTAGAATCTGTTTAAAGTCATTGAAAAAGTCAAAAGTCTGTCAGATAATGGAATAATGAGAAAAACATACCCAAGCGACCTAAGTGGCAAGCAATTTGAACAAATCCAACCCCTTCTAGAAAGCGCTCGCAAACGCACTAGTCCAAGGAAAGTGGAGCTTTATGAAATCTTTTGTGCAGTATTGTATGTACTCAAAAGTGGTTATCAGTGGAGAATGCTACCAAAAGGTTTTCCTAAATGGCAACTGGTGTATTACTACTGGAGGATTTGGAGTAAAACTAATGATGAAGAAAAACCAAGTTTACTGGAACAACTCTTAAAAAAAACAAGTTGGCGTGGTCCGAAAGAACCTTGGACGCAATGCCACTCCAAGTATGTTGATAGTTATTCGCAAAGTGTAAAGAACGTTGATTGTGCTGAGAAAAAAGGTGATGACGCAGGCAAGAAAGTACCTGGTATCAAGCGGCATCTAGCAGTAGGTACACAAGGTTTTCCACACGCTATT
>JADGDF010000264.1 GCA_016745055.1 Thiotrichaceae bacterium
TATTGATTTATATGATGAAATAATTGGAGTATGTGCCGGACTATGGAACTTTTATCTAGCTAATTGATTGATTTTTAACGGGATACAACTCTAATAACTATAAGGGTGCTCCAATAGGTGGGAGCGCTCGTAAAGACAATATGAAAAGTGGGTCATTGCTGCGTGGTGGCTCCTGGGACTATGAGACGTATGATTGTCGTTCCGCTAATCGCTACAGGATCGGTCGAGACGACTGGGGCAACTATGTCGGGGTTCGTTTAGTTGTTTTAGTCTCCTAGATTGTTCTTTATACTTTAAATCTATAGCCCTTTGAGCATTTTTTAGCGCTTTTTTCTTTTGTTTTTTACACTTGATCGCGCGATAGCGCGATCGCGATATTTTTTGAGCAGGAAAGCCAACTTTAGTTTGCAATATAAAGCTTGCACGCCTATAGCTAATACATGTCACTTTTGGAGAAATACTCATGACCGACGACGAACTCAAAGAACTGGTAGCAAGTTTAGCCGTAACACAGAAAGAAACGGGTGAACAGCTCCGAGAAACAACCAAAAGTCTTCGAGAAACCAGAAAATTAGTCGAAAAACAGACTAAACAAATTTGCGAACAGGGCAAACAAATTGGTGGGCTTGGCAATAAATTTGGCAGCTTTACCGAAGGCATGGCATTTCCTTCCATGACAAAGGTGTTAAAAGAGAAATTTAACATGGAAATCATTTCAACGCGGGTTAAAGCAGAACGCAGGGGTAAAAAATTAGAATTAGATGTCTTTGCTTATACTAATGGCAATGTGAATACCGCGTTTATTGTGGAAGTCAAAAGTCATGTGAAACAAGATGACTTAGAACAAATATTGAAAATACTTACCACTTTTCCTGAAGTTTTTCCTGAACATGCGGATAAAAAACTTTATGTTATTCTTGCCTATGTTGATATGCCAGAACATGTCAAGAAAAAAATATTAGAACAAGGCATTTATTTAGCTCAAATCCACGATGAACAGTTTAAATTGAAAGTACCCAAGAGTTTTCAAGCAAAAAGTTTTGGACTTTCATCAAGTTAAGTTAGCAGGAGTGCAAAGTTTGTAAGATAGCACTCTTGCTAGTTTTGAGATAACTCAAATGCCACCGGAATTACCTATCATTCAAAAAACGTATGATTTAATTAAGTGGTATATTCCTATTTTAAACAAATTACCTCGAGATCATAAATTTAATTTGGGAGACAGAATTATTTCAGGTCTGTATGATTTGCTGGAAAATCTCATCATTGCCCGTTACTTAAAAAACAAACTCCCTACTTTGGAAAAGCTGAACAGTCAATTGGATGTACTACGCTATCAAACCCGTTTACTCAAAGATTTTGGTTTAATCAAAGTAGAACGTTATGAATTTTCTGCTAATGCGTTTAACAGCATTGGTAGTGAATTAGGTGGTTGGATAAAACAACAGCGAAAACAAGCATGAAAAGATATGGAAATTTGTGGTCACAGATTGTTAGCTTTGAAAACCTGCTCAATGCCGCTCGAAAAGCCGAAAAAGGCAAGCGTTACCGAGAAAATGTCTTAAAATTCAATGACAATATTGAATACGAATTACTGAAATTACAACAAGAATTAAGCCATCAAATTTACTCTCCAGGTGAATACAAAACCTTTGAAATAGTTGAACCCAAAAAACGGATGATTTCAGCTGCCCCTTACCGAGATCGCGTTGTGCATCATGCACTTTGCAACGTTATCATGCCCATTTTTGAAAAAACGTTCATTCATGATAGTTATGCCAATCGCATTGGTTTTGGCACCCATCGAGCATTGAGACGTTTTACAGGTTTTTTGCGAAATAGTCGCTACATCTTACAATGTGATATTCAAAAATACTTTCCTTCCATCGACCATGAAATACTTAAACAAAAAATTCGCCGAAAAATTAAATGCCAAAAAACTTTATGGTTAATTGATACTATTATTGACCATAGCAATCCGCAAGAACCTACTCCATTTTACTTTGAAAACGATGATTTACTCACACCCATACAAAGGCGTAAAGGCTTACCTGTCGGTAATTTAACTAGTCAATTTTTTGCAAATATTTACCTCAACGATCTTGACCATTTTATTAAGGAAGTACTTAAAATTAAACAATATGTCCGTTACGTTGATGATTTTGCATTATTTTCAAATGATAAAACATTTCTCAAAATGGCTCGCCAACAAGTAGAAAAATATTTAACGACTGTACGCCTCAAAATTCATCCAATTAAAAGCCAATTGTTCCGAACTCAAATTGGAGCAACTTTCTTGGGATTTCGTATTTTACAAGACAAAATTCGACTCAAATCTGAAAGCTTACGTCGTGCCAAACATCGTTTAAAGCAAATACAACAAAATTTAGCACAAGGCAAAATAACTCAAGAAAAAGCACAACAATGTGTTCAAAGTTGGGTTGCCCATGCAGAACATGCAAATACTTGGCAATTACGTAAAAAATTATTTACACATTTTGATTTTGTGAAATAATATGAGTGGGGTAGGCACTCAAGTTGCTGCGTGGTGGCTCCTGGAACAATAAGACAAATAATTGTCGTTCCGCTAATCGCAACAGGAACAATCAAGACAACAGGAACAACAATAACGGGGTTCGTTTAGTTGTTTTAGTCTCCTAAAATTTTCTCTATCAGAACAAATTTATGAAAATAAGTTTGGCGTATAAAGAAAATTCAGACCTATTCCAGTGATGAAAATCCAAATATCAACTTTTATCCTGACAGTCTGGTAAAGCATATTGAAGAACTGGCAAGATAATTTTAGAGATTAGCATTGAAATTACCTAATGTTGAACAAGCTATTGTCACCAAAACAAAGATTTTGAATTACTTATTGTCATTAACGCAGGAAAAAGTAAGGCAAAATTCTTCCTCAACCAAGGTTTTTCACAAACAAATTGGCTAATCCTGGCTCATGCTCTTAAAGAAATTGCACTAAACTACAACGTAACGAAAATTGAAAACACCTCTTTTGGAAAACGCTATGTGATTGATGGCACACTGACAACACCTCTGAATAAGCTTGTCAATGTACGAACAGTTTGGTTTATTGAACATAACCAAGATATACCTGTACTTGTTACAGCTTATCCACAAGGAAAATCATAATAGATTTATTGCGAAATAAGGTATTGAAAAAATGGGGAGAAAAGTTAAACTAGTGGTTATAGAAACTAAACAGGTTCTAAGGAAATAGATGAACTACGAAAAACTGAAAGTTTTATCAAATGAAAGGTTTAAACGCTATTTAGGAGTAAGTAAAGAACTATT
>JADGDF010000265.1 GCA_016745055.1 Thiotrichaceae bacterium
CATTTTCATACTCGTTCTCCTAAGTTTACAAAACTTGTTCTTTCTTATATCCTCCTTTTCGCAAAATACCATCTTAAATTCCGTGATACAACTCTAATCTTTTTTTTCGCGTAGATATTTAAGCTTTTTTCCATTAACACGAATACCTTTGTTAGACAATGCTATCTCCTTTATTTAACAAACATGGGTAACAAATAATGTTTTGTTGCGTTGAGATACATGCTAATAGAGAGGGGAATTCGATTTAATATCAGTTTGGTATCATTTTAGTACCAGTTTGAAAGGCCAAATTAGCGTAGGTAAAATTGATAGTAATTTTAGGCTTGATTAATAATTAAAAGTACTTACTGCAAGGCATGGAAAATGGAGATGCGAAGTTGGTGCTGAGTAGTGAGCGACTAGCTAAGGTTCAAACGTCTTTATTATTTACCTACCCTACTCGACTATTTATATGTTTCAAAACAATACATGGCAATGCCGATTTTCATGTCAATTTTTTGTCAACAAGGCAGTACTAATATAAAATATACTCTTCAAACACCAAAATCAGGACGTTTAATTTTGCCACACAGCGCGTAGTACAAACTTATAAAACATACTGCTGACATGACTAGTCTTGAGTATATCTACAGTGTGCTTTGTTTTTCTGCTCACTATTTAGCAATGAACTAAACTACTCCCATGCGTATACAACGATATTTTTTCTGCCTGCTAATCATATTCTATCTGATAAAATCTGTGTGCAGCGCAGAAAATGTAGCCCCCAAAGATTTAATCAAATTATCAATTCAAACACCTATTGAACTCTCGTGCCTATTAAAAATAGTCACAGATTTAGAAGAGTCACATTCTGGTTTGATTAGTATTTATGCGGATGATGCTGAACAAGCAAATCTGCGGGCTGCGGGTTTTGATTTTCATGTGGAAATTGAAAATCTTTCTGAGTATTACGCCCAACGTGTGGCAATGGATAAACAAATTCGCCGACGCACAGCCACAGAATTAGGTACATCTATGGGCGGATTTCGCACTTTAGCCGAGATTGAACAGGCTTTGGACTGGTTAACAGCTACTTTTCCAAATATCGTTTCGCAAAAATTTTCTATTGGTTATAGCTATGAAGGGCGTGAAATTTGGGCAGTGCGAATTTCAGATAATCCCAATGTCTATGAAGTGGACGAGCCAACCGTGTGGTTTGATGCTTTACATCATGCTCGTGAACCTATGTCTGCTGAATCACTGCTACATTTTATCTATTGGTTAACAACACAGTATGAGCTTGATAATGATATTACCCGCCTGGTCGAATCACGCAATATAATATTACTGCCCTGCGTCAATCCTGATGGTTATGAATATAATCATCACCTCCATCCCAATGGTGGTGGCTTATGGCGTAAAAATCGTCGTGACAATGATGATAACAGCTATGGCGTTGATTTAAATCGTAACTACGCTTGGCAATGGGGAGGTGATATCAATACGCCTCAAAGCTCTGCTTATCAAGGTTTGAGTGCTTTTTCTGAACCTGAGACCATTGCGATACGTGATTTTTTACGCCAACAAACACCCACTATCTCTGTATCAGTACATAGTTACGGCAATGAATGGATGTATCCTTGGGGTTACTCCATGCAGGTAACTGAGGATGACGTGGTTTTTCGCCACTACGCTGAGACCATCATCGCTGATAATGGCTACACCACAGGCACGGCTTGGAATTTATATGGTTCTACCTACGGAGCAAGCGATGATTATCACTATGCCGAGCATGGTAGTCTTGCCTATACCGTGGAAATTGGTACGGAAGACGACGGTTTTTGGCCAACCCCCTCGCGTATTCCAACCTTATTTGAAACAGTTCGCCCAGGTTTTCAGTGGATGGCACAGTGGGCAGGGGCTTGGGGCAAATGGCTGCCACCTACTTGGCAAGAACAACAAGGAAATGGTGATCCGTGGTTTGATGCTGGAGAACATTGGCAACTTAATTTAAATCTTGAGAACCAAGGCGTTTTACCACTGAATGCGCAAATTAATCTAATGTCTTCTCATCCTGAACTCAGTATTACCAAGAAACAAACAAATCTAACAGTCCCTCCGCATCAACAGGGCATCAGTGATGCAATTGAAGTCATTTTTGCCCCAATACTGGATACTAAACCCACTTACACAATTGATCTGACATTGCGCTATGAAGGTGTAAACAGCCATGAAACACTTAAATTACATTTAGGCCCGCAACGAACTTTAATCCATGATGATATGGAAAACGCTGATTTTGTTTGGCAGACTAACAATTTACAACAAGTAGAACTTTGGCAACATGCCGTGCCGCAACAAACTGTAGTGGATGGACAGATTGCCCAAACGGGCAAAGATAATTTAAAGGGTTTCGGCTGTTGGGTGACAGGCGCGATAGCTGGTGAAAATGTAGGCAGTGGCGATGGCATAGCTTGGCTCACTTCACCACGTTTTCAAGCAGACGACTTGGCTCACTTGCAATTAATCTATAGCCGTTGGGGCGCAAGCGTTGACAAGCAACAGGACAATCAACTACAAGTCAAACTTTCCAATGATGATGGGGCAACCTGGGTCATATTAGAAAAAGTAAAAAATACACCACGCTGGGAAACCATGTCTTTTGATTTAGAAGATTATTTGCCGCTTAATGACAGGATGCGAGTACGTTTTCGTGCCAAAAATGGGTCAAACGCCAAAGTGTGTGTTGATGATTTCATCTTAATCACTCACAGCTACATACCGATGTTGATGGCTTGGGGACAAATTTCAGCGGGTAAGACCTTACATCTATCCGTAGATGGTCCTGCATCAAGCCCTGTAGAAGTATTTTGGTCACAGCAAGGTGGCAAAGCGCAAGAATTTCCTAACATTGGTGGAGTTGTATACCTGGAAAGGGATATTTCTTCTCTAGTTCAAGGAATAACGGATGCCAAGGGGAAAACTCAGTGGTTGATACAATTACCTGAATATACAGCGTTGAGCGGGAAAAATGTCTACTTACAAGCTCTATTTGATTATCAAACCAGCCGCTTTATACAAATAACGCTTGAATAGTGTTTAATACCTTTCAAACTAAAGGCTATGCCCTATAAAATGGGAAAACGTCTTTTTGTTTGCCAATTTTACCACCTATGTATGGGTTATTTCTGATTTCAATATTTTGGTGGGAAGAACAGATCGAGTAGCCCCGGGGAGCTTCCCCCCGAGGCTCTCACAGAACCGGACGTGAAACTCTCGTTTCATCCGGCTCTTGTCATTCGTCACTTACCTTTTC
>JADGDF010000104.1 GCA_016745055.1 Thiotrichaceae bacterium
ATCCTTCGCCAAGGCTTCCATATTAATCTTCGTCGCGGGGTTGTTACGGGTTGTACAAGGTGCAAGTTTGTTTTGCCAGCGAAAAAGCGTTCTGATTGGGATATCAAAATGCTCACCGGTTTCTTGGAACGTCAGATTGTACTTGTCTTTGGTGGCAAATACTTTTTCGCGAAATTTAAGTGGGTTAGTCATGTATATATTATGACATATTATTACACATCAGCTATAACTGAAAATTTGAAGAATGGCGAGAAAAAACAGGAGAGAAAGACGGAAGAAACAGAAATAGCTGAAAAAATAAAAGAGCAAATGAAAAAACAGTTTCCTCCTTTTGACAATAAGCTAAACCATGATAAATGGTGTGATACCATATATAGCTCTAAAACTTTTAGTGACTGGAAAAATTTTATTGAAGAAATTGAAGGAGAAAAGAAAGGTCTTGCTAAAGCCATTATCCTTGACGCAATAAAAGATGAAAAGGGCGAATACAAAATGGGATGTCCTTTTGACTTTTTTAGAAAAATATTTGAGTAGATAGCTATTTGCTAAATGGTGTAGCAAAACCCGATGTCTCGCAGAATTTTCGCGAAGCCCATGGAACATCCGTGTTCCTTAAGCAACTCAATTCTCCGCGAGATTGCCACTGATTTGTTCCAACCACCAGGTCTCCATAAGGCAAATATCACCTAGTCCACTTTGAATCAGGGTATGGGTTGAATTAATTGATAGGCGGAAATTAATTATGCCACTTGCTTCTTTTCCTCGTTTACTTAATGCTACCCTCCTACACAACGCTAATTCTACGAAATAAGTGGTGATGTAATGGATTACATTGAGGTCAAATTGATGAAGATATTAGTGTTAAAAATCTGTTAGTTGGAATAGAAGCTTAAACACTTTCCTACCCGTAGGGTTTGACAGTATAAATTTGTAAGACAGACAATGTGTAAAGGTTTAGATAAATGTTAGTGCCAACACTTAATGAATTGCTTGAATTACGGCATCAAGCCAACAGTATTTCGTTTAACGCTTCAAAACGTACCCAAGCACCACTCAGTGGTTTGTATGCCTCTGTATTTCGGGGGCAAGGTATGGATTTTGATGAAGTGCGAGAATATCAGCCAGGCGATGAAGTGCGTAATATTGACTGGCGAGTCACAGCGCGGATGGGAAAACCTTATCTCAAAATTTATCGAGAAGAAAGGGAACGAAGCGTGGTGTTATGTGTTGATACCAGTGCTTATATGCAGTTTGGTACCCGTCATACCTTTAAATCCGTGCAAGCAGCCAAAATTGCTGCATTGCTTGGTTGGAGTGCGCAAGGGCATGGTGATCGAGTCAGTGGTTTATTGTTTGGGCAAGAAAAATTTAAGATTTTTAGACCTAATCGGACTAAAAGTGCTTTTAGCCAATTTTTACACAGTTTAACAGAATTACCAACCTGTCAGAATATTAATCCACAAGCCTTAGAACAAGCATTATTAGCTTTGGCACGTAGTACAGCCACAGGTGCGTTAGTATTTATTATTGCTGATTTTCATCAGACTTCTATTGATATTCTTCGCAAAAGTCTGGATCAATTACATCAACATCATGAAGTAGTCCTGATTAATATTGATGATCCCGCAGACTACGAATTACCCGCAATAGGGGAACTTTGTTTAACAATGGGTGATCAACAACAGATTACTATTAATACAGATAGCTTGCAAGGACGCATTCAATATTACCAGAATTGGCAAAATGCACGTCAACGACTTAAAATGTTGGCAAGACGCTTAATTGTTGATTTTTTCGCAGTTTCGACCCAAGAAAATCCATATCAAAGCCTTGTCCAAAGTTTAAAACAACGTTCACAACAACAAAAAACACATCGATAATTATGACAACACAATTGCATGATATTC
This sequence comes from Thiotrichaceae bacterium, assembly GCA_016745055.1. Taxonomy (GTDB): domain Bacteria; phylum Pseudomonadota; class Gammaproteobacteria; order Beggiatoales; family Beggiatoaceae; genus JADGDF01. The sequence goes on from JADGDF010000104.1 coordinate 1,908, forward strand.
AGGGATTAGACAATATTCCTTGGTTTCCACTCGCACTAGGCTGGTGGATATTGATTGGTAGCCTAGTCAGTTTAATTTTTGTTGTTTGGCTGATTTATTTTTTAAAAAAACGCCATCAAGTCAAAAATAATTGGCAACCTGCAGCAAAACAAGTTTGGCAAACATTGCAATCAGATTTGATTTCAGATCGAGAACGTTTGCAACGTTTATCACAATTATTACGTTGGATTGCTATTCAGCGTTATGGTCGCCAAGCTTGTGCCAGCTTAAGTGGGCAAGCTTGGTTAAATTGGTTGACTGAGCACGATCCTAAAGGTTTTGATTGGCGACAGTATGGCGGGTTACTAATTGAAAGTAATTACATGCCTGATACGTTCAAAATAGAAACAGAACAATTACAAATGCTTTATGATGCTTTGAAACGGTGGATGTAGTTAATAATAAAATGGAACCATAATAATTCAGCAAGCCAAATTTGACTATGTATTTTTCGTAAGTCCAATTTAGGAATTAAATAACTTCCATAAGTTTTCAATCAGACCTGGCAGGTTTTTAAAACCTGCCAGGTCTTGTTTCTGATTTTATTTAGTTCCTGTTCCTTAGCCTGGTGGCCAGCTAAAATCCCTACCGCCTAAAATATGCAAATGTAGATGAAACACGGTTTGCCCCACTTTTTCTCCATTATTGATAATCAATCGAAATGCATCCCCATAGCCTTCTTTAGTTGCAATTTGACTTGCCGTTGTCATGAGATGGCCAAGTAATGTGTTGTCTGAATCATTCGCGTTAACTAATTTAGCAATTGGCTTTTTAGGAATAATTAGGATATGCATTGGTGCTTGAGGATTCACATCTCTGAATGCTAAACATTGTTCATCTTCATATACGATGTCAGCGGGAATTTCTCGACGAATAATTTTAGAAAAAATAGTGTCTTCAGCCATAGTATGCCCCATTTTTTAAAATCGTGTAGTGTTGAATTTAATAGTCAGTTAAAATACTATTTAATATATATTGAATGATATTTTATATCATGAAGCCCACACTGTGAAAGTGTTTGATTTTACACATACAACAAAAAAATCTTTAGGCATTATACTGAAGCCCAAAACTTTAGTTTTGAATAATTCAGTTTAAAATTCACTGCTAAAGCTAAAAAAATGGACTTCAAAGCTTATGTTGAAGTCTATTTCTAGGATTAAATTATGCAGCATTACGATGTCATTATTGTTGGTGGTGGAATTGTAGGCAGTACGCTAGCTTGCATTTTATTACAGCATGGAATGAAAATTGCGGTCATTGAAGCACAAACACCTATTGCTGAAACAGCTAAAAATATTGATTTACGGGTTTATGCACTAACGCGTGCTTCTGAACAAATCTTTCGGTATATCCATGCTTGGCAGAACATGGAAAAGCAACGCGTGAGCCCTTTCCAACAGATGCATGTTTGGGATGCTGAAGGTTTAGGCGAAATTCATTTTGACAGTGCCGAAATTATGCAACCAACATTGGGGTATATCGTTGAACAAAATGTGATTCAAACTGGCCTTGCGCAATGCTTAGATGAATTTAAAAATTTAACGGTTTATCAGCCCGCTCAAGTGCAAAAGTTTGAAGTCACGGATACTTCGGTTACAGTCACATTGAATGATCAGCAAACATTGACTAGCCAACTGCTTGTTGGTGCAGAAGGTGCAAATTCTCCCATTCGCACTTTGGCAGGGATTAATTACCATTTATATGATTATGCGCAACAAGCCGTCGTTGCAACAGTGACAACTGAATACTCGCATCAGGCAACAGCCTGGCAACGCTTTTTACCCACTGGACCTTTGGCTTTTTTACCGTTAAGTAATGAATATCAATGTTCTATCGTTTGGAGCGCAGATACAGTTGTTGCACAACGTTTAGCTAATTTAGAAAAGATTGAATTTCAACAAGCACTCGGAGAGGCGTTTGCATTTAAGTTAGGTGACATTACGGACATCAGTGTCCGCAATATTTTTCCTTTGAAACGACGTCATGCCTTTCATTATGTGAAGCCGCGTATTGCAATTATCGGTGATGCTGCCCATACCATTCACCCATTGGCTGGTCAAGGTGTAAATTTGGGTTTATTGGATGCCGCAACGTTGGGAGAAGTTGTTGTTGATACGTATAACCAACAACTTGATGTAGGCCATTATAAATATTTGCGTCGGTATGAAAGACAACGTAAAGGTAATAATTTAGTCACAATGGCTGCCATGGATGGATTCAAATATTTATTTGGCCAACGCCCCCCTTCTTTAACATGGTTACGTAATGTGGGTATGGCATTGACTAATCAATTACCACCTATCAAACGCCATTTGATTGAACAAGCAATGGGTTTGACTGGTAATTTACCGCGTATTGCATCACCTTCAATATATCCTCAAACCAACAATAAACATAGATAGATGTGAATATTTGTTTTTCATCTTTGCGTAAACCTCAGCGCTTGAGTGGAAAAACAATCATAACAGTTGGTATTTGGATTGCGTAAGCTGTCTTCAACCCAAGTTAACTACCTTTAATTTCAAAATGTATACCAATTGTCTATACTTTTCTTTAAGTATACAAGGGTAAGTATTAGAATAGTTACAATAATCAAGGTACAAGTTGACCACGTAATTTTATAAAGAGATTTCACCATGAACACAAATATCATTGATCACTTGAGGAGAATATTACTTAATTTCTCCTATGTATTTTTACTACTAGTTGTAGGAACACAAGTAGCTAATGCAGTAGAACCAGACAATTACCCAACAGGCGTTAGTGCAACAGCCGCTAACCATAAAAGAATTGACCTAAATTGGACTGATTCTACGGGGACTAATTTACCAACAAAATATAGAATTTTTTGTAATACAACAAATGTCTTTACCCCCCCTGCTGATGGTTCTGCTGTGAATTCAAGCACTATTGATTCAGCCTGTGTGGATGGTTATGGTGTAGTCAATGCAACCTATGGTATGCATGTTGATGATGATAGTAATCCTTCTACTGATGAAAAGGATGATGATGGTAATCCTGGTACAGATACTAAAGTACCTAACCCTTCTCAAACAAAAGCTTGGAATAAATTAAATCCTGATACGACTTATTACTTTGCTATTTTTCCTTATGTGGGGTCGGGTACAAATACAGACTTTAAAAATTCTGCTGGTTATCCCATTACTTCAGCAACAACGGATGCTGCTACTCCTACTGATCATCCCCTCACATTCGGTGCTATTGCTGTGGGTTCGACTTATATTACGGTACAATGGACGGTGGAAAGCGATTCCGCGACAATTGGAGGAAGTGGTTATGTTGAAGCTGTTAACTATTTAGTTCGTTCTAAAAGAGTAGGCAGTGCTTATGGACTCTCGGTTGCTTCTGGCACACCAGTTCCTGACGATCTTAGTTGGTCGCCTGACGGTGGTGTTTCTGTTAGTATTTCTCACGTTGATGGGACCTATGTATATACCCAGCAATTTACTGATTTATCTCCCAGCACAACTTATAAGTTTGCCATTTTTCCTTATACAGGGACCAGTAATTACAAATCTTCAGGCGAAAGAACAGCAGAAGTCACTACCAATCCACCAAATACTGAGGTTACCATACCTAATGTCGCACCACCTATTCCTCAGTATGAAATCAATTTGTATAAAGAAGGACAAGGTACGATTGTCAGTACTAATGGCTGGTTTAATTGCGGGGATGTTTGTAATGATAAAATTGATGAAGAATATACATTAAGATTTATGGCAACAGCCGCAGACGGTTACACCTTTGAAGGATGGAGTGGTGATTGTGAACAATTAAAAAGTAAAAGAAGGTCGAAATTAGCCGTCACAAATAAAAATTCAAGCTGTACCGCTATTTTTAAAGAAATTCCTTCTTATACGGTAACGATTGATAAACAAGGTTCAGGTTTAGGGACTGTCACTAGCACCAATGGTGCAATTGACTGTGGTGAAACTTGTGTTGCTACGAAAATAAAAAATAAAGCCAGATTCCTATTTGTTGCAGAACCCACAACAGGTCATATTTTTACAGGTTGGGAAGGCCAATGTGAAACACTACGCGATGGAATGCGCGCAAAAGTTCAAGTATTGGAGTCTGACATCACATGTACTGCAACTTTTGAAGAAATTCCGACTTATAGTGTAACTATCCATAAAACTGGAGTTGGGACGGTAACGAGTTTTGATGAATCATTTAATTGCGGCGATACCTGCGTCAAAAATAAAATTTATAGTCCTGCATCTTACTTACTCAAAGCTGAACCAGCCGATGGTCATGCGTTTACAGGTTGGACTGGTCAATGTGAATCTTTTGTGGATCCCATTGAAGCCACTATTCAAGTCATAGATTCTAATGTGAGTTGTACTGCCATGTTTGAAGCTATTCCTGCAAATGGTGTGATTCCCCCCTTGGTTGGCTATGATAGTGCTGGTGGCTTTGCTTACCCTCCCTTTTGGCCACCGAATAACTATGCAGATACCCATTATGGTTTCCCCCCAGAAGAAGATCACCCTGACTTTGGCCGAGTGCGTGTTTACAATTTGGTTAACCAAAACAATAAGGATTATAGTTCTTTCATCCGCTTGACTAATATTAGTGGTGTTGAAATTCCTTACGTAGTTGCTACGTTATTTCACGAATCAGGCGAAACACTTGGGGTCAAATACGCCATTATTGCTCAAAATCTCAAGCCACAAAGAACGCTAGGTATTTCAATGGAAAAATTAGAAAAACTAGTGGCTTTAGAAGCACCATGGGAAGGAAATGCCTGGTTAGAAATCACTGCGTTTAAAAATACTTTACGAATTATGCATTTAGTGCGTAATCCTGACCTCACCTTAAGTAATATGACGTTAGTGGCAGATGACAGAGGACTCTTTAACATACCCAGTTCTACCAATGGGTTAGATGAAGCCCACTTACTCTTTATTAATCGCGAAGATAAATTTCTAACTAATATTGCAGGTACTTTATACGATGTTAAGGGTAATGTGCTGGGTGAAGAGAATGTGCGTATCATTCCCGAAATTTCAACCCGCAAAGTGACTGTACTAAGTTCTAAAATGTTAGAACAAATTTTTGGCACCAAATCGTGGCAAGGCCGTGCTTGGTTAAAATTAACCAGTTTTAACCCTGGATTAGAAATGATGGCAATTTTAACCCATAAAGTTTCTGGATCTATTATTAACATGAGCCGTATGGCAGAAGGTGCGCTTTATAATTTACCTGCTAGCAACAATCCTGATAGTGCATTTATCCGCATGATTAACAAAACAGATAAACCGATGGAAGTTCGAGGTGCCTTGTACACTGTGAAAGGTCAGTTACTTGGTGAAGAAAATACAGTCATTGCCCAAGAAATTCCTGCCTATACCAGTTTATCGCTTTCAATGTTAAACCTAGAAAACATTTTTAATGTATTACCTTGGGAAGGAAGAGCAAGACTTGTTATCACAACCCCTGAAGAAGGACTGAAATTAGCAGGTGCTATTCGTAGTGGCTTTAGTGATACGATTACGAATGCTAGTTATGCTGCAGATACAGCGGTTTACAACATTCCCAGTGTCACCAACCCAGGCAAAGATCAAGCTTTTGTTCGTTTAATTAATGCCACAGATGCACCGATTACAGTCACTGGTATTTTATTCCACATGGATGGTCATGTATTGGGCACTGCTGGTGCGACTATTGCTGAAGATGTCCCTCCACAAAGAACAGTGGGCTTATCCATGAAAAACTTAGAAAGTATTTTTAATGTATCTACTTGGAACAAACGTGCTCGCCTTTATATTACCTCTCCCCCTGAAGGTGTAAAATTAATGGGTATGGTGCGTTCTAAGAGCAATACTTTAACCAATGTCAGCGGTTCTGAAGGTAATGTTAACAGTGAATAACATAGGAAAGCTACCTTTTACTGGATACTAAAGCTTCATCTAGATAGCAAAATGCGCCTTGAATTCTTTCATATTGATACTTTACCTAAAAAACTCTATAGTTTAGGTAAAGTATCAATATGAAGGAATGTGAAATGAACGCTCTAAAAATTAGTCTGCTGAGTTTCTTTCTATCAATATCCTATGTTTACGCTGACAGCAATCCTGTGCCTTTAGATGTGATGAGCAATGCTTTGCGACAAATACACATGTTGCAGCAAGAAAAAGAAAATTTAACCACCTCTCAAAAAAAGCTTGATTCTCACGTCCGACATGCAAAACAATTGCAGCAAAAACAAGACAATCTATTACTTGAGTACATGCCGTGGCTACGTTCTTGTGCTTTAATCAATCCCCAAGACGAAACCACGCTGGTTGACATTCGCGCCAAAGTCAGCCAATCACTACTAGAAACGATTTATCACCAAGGTGGAAAAATCGTCAATAGTTTTACTAAATACAATACCATCCGTGCTTACCTTCCTCTAAAATCTGTTGAAATATTAGCTCAACGAGAAGATATTTTCTTTATTGGTGTTGCCAATGAAGGTCAAAGTTATCGACTTCCAACCCCACCCCTAATCCGAAATTCCAATATTTCTGAAGGTGATATTACCCATAATACTGCACTTGTACGAAAAAAGTATGCTGTCAACGGTACAGGCATTAAAGTTGGCGTATTATCAGATTCTACCAAGCATGTTGCGAACTCAATTGCCAATGGCGAGTTATCCAATGTCACCGTCTTGCAAAACCCCATCAACGTGTCTGAAAGTTTGGGTGAAGGCACAACTATGTTAGAAATTATTCATGATATTGCCCCTGGCGCTGAACTTTATTTTGCGACCGCCTTAGGCGGTGAAGCCAACTTTGCCCATAATATTCAAGCTCTTCATAACGCGGGTTGTAATGTTTTTGTTGATGACTATTCTTATCCCACCGAATCCCCCTTTCAAGATGGCATTATTTCTCACACGATTAAAAAAGTGGTCACTGCGGGTGCTTTATATTTTTCAGCCGCGGGCAATTCTGGCAATAAAACTCACGGTAATTCCAGTGTATGGGAAGGTAATTTTAACCCATTTAAAGTTGTTTCTCCTCTTGGTTATTTACATGATTTTGGTCAAGGCATAATGTTAAACAGGATTACCAAAGATGTATTCAATCCTATCTCCTTACATTGGGCTGACCCATTAGGACAAGCTAAAAATGACTATGATTTATGCCTATTTGATATGCGAGGCAATGTGGATACTTGTTCAATGGCTGTTCAAGGTGGCCATTACAGCAATCCTTACGAAATTGTCAAGCCGACTCCTGGCAAATCTATTCCTAAAGGTTATTATTTAGCCATTTATAAAAAAGCCACCAGTGAAAATCGTTTTTTGCATTTGGACACTGATGGTGGTGGATTACAACTCAGTACAGAAGGTGCTATCAGACATCATGCGATTTCCCCGTTTGCCTTTGCAGTAGGGCAGGTAAATGCTAAAAGTCGTAATATTCCTTTTGATTTGCATGACACAATTTTAAAAGGCACCAGTGATGGGCCAAGACGCATCTTTTTTGAGCCAGATGGGACTCCCATTACCGCAAATGATTTTTCGGCAACGGGTGGCACATTACGTAAAAAACCAGATATTGTTGCAGCCTCCTGCGTAACGACATCCGTACCCGCATTTTCACCTTTTTGTGGAACCTCGGCTGCTGCCCCTCATGCAGCAGTTATTGCCACATTATTGCTTTCTAAACAACCAGGTTTAACGCCACAACAAGTACGTGAAGCATTGACTAAAACCGCTCTAGATATAGAATTTCCAGGTTGGGATCGTAATTCAGGCTACGGTATTGTGATGGCGGATAAAGCCATGAACTATGTTGAAAACATCAATAAAAAATAATGAATTAGCCAATCAACTAGAAATTTTTATAAAAATGTAAATGTAAGTAAATTTGGTACTCGTATGAATAGCAATCAACCTTAAAGAACTATTAGCTTATTGTAAGAATAAATCGCTATCAGGATAGGATTTATCAAAGGTGTTTTAGTCATGACCACGTTTAAATTGGTTAAATCTTAAAACATTTGCTAAAATTGCATAAATTTTGATAGATAATACTTAGGAATGGGAGCTAAATAAAAATAAGAAACAAGACCTGGCAGGTTTTTAAAACCTGCCAGGTCTGATTGAAAACTGATGGAAGTTATTTAATTCCTATTCCTTAACCACTGTTAGATTATAAATTTTCTCTAATTTTAAGCATATTTTGAGTCACTATTTAACATTTCTTTTCCTACGTTTGCTTACTCCAATGAATCATTGATTAAAATCATGGATATTATCTATTTAAAGGATTTACGCATAGAAACTGTTATTGGTATTTATGGTTGGGAAAGACAAGTTAAGCAGATTATTGTGTTAGATTTAGATATGTCGGCAGACATCAAAAAAGCAGCCGCCACTGATAATATTGAAGATACTTTAAATTATAAGGCAGTCGCAAAACGCTTAATTGAATTTGTCAGTCACAGTGAATTCCAATTGGTAGAAACGCTTGCAGAAAAAATTACGGAGATTATACTTAACGAATTTAACGTCTCTTGGGTGCGTTTGCAGTTGAATAAAAAAGGCGCTGTCAGAGGTGCACGAGACGTGGGCATTATCATAGAACGGGGTCAACAAACTTAAATGGCGCGCGCTTATATTAGTATTGGTAGTAATATTGAACCAGAACGTTATATTCGTTCGAGTCTCCAAAGTTTGCAACAACATTATGGCACATTGACCATTTCTTCCATTTATGAAAGCGAAGCGATTGGATTTAGTGGGCGTAATTTTTATAATTTAGTCGTTGGATTTGACACTATTGATACTACTGTATTAACAATTAGTCAAACATTGAGAAAAATTGAAGTTGACAATGGCCGGTTGCGGACGGGTGAAAAATTTAGTGATCGGACGCTAGATTTGGATTTAATTTTATACGGCGATTTGATACTACAAGACGGAAATTTAAATTTACCACGCGATGAAATTGTAGAATATGCATTTGTATTACAGCCTTTAGCTGAAGTTGCGCCTAATGAGAAACATCCAATGACACAGCAAACTTATGCTGATTTATGGCAGCATTTTGATAAAAGCCAGCAAATTTTATGGGTTGTCAATATGACCTTTTAACATACCCTGTACCTCACTATCATCCAGTTAAGGTAATATACAAGAAGTTCAAAATTTCAGTTTTGGATGGTTTAAGTAGGTAGGTAATTATGAATATCAATATGTCGTATTCAAATAAAATGTTTACAATCTCAATATTTCAAACGGATTTCTAAGTAATGAAAGCATTTTTAAATCATATTAAGTTGATGATTTTAGTTAATGTATTATTTGGTTGCTCAACACAGCTCGTTCAACTCAATGAAGCTAATGCATTGCAAGAATTTGGCACTTATCAGTCAGCTGCAGTGCCATTCATTTCTACCAATCAAGAAAATATGTACAAATTGTTGGTGGCAGAACTAGCAGGTCAACGTGGACAATTAAAAGTTTCAGTTGATTATTTTATTGAAGCGGCAAAAAGTACGGCAAAGGTTAGCATTGCTGAGCGAGCAACTAAAGTTGCGTTATATGCTAAAGAATATGATACCGCCATTAAGGCTGCAAAATTATGGGTGCGTTTAGCGCCTCAAAATCCTCAAGCACGTCAAATCTTAGGCCGCCTGTTATTACATAAAAATCGTCCAGAAGAAGCAGTGATCCACTTTGAAGTGATGTTGAATAATTTAAAAAGCGATGATGAAGAACAAGAGCTTGAAATCGTCACAGCTTTGTTGCAGCAAAAAGATCACACGGCAGCTTTGAAGCTTATGGAACGGCTAGCAGCTAAACGTCATCAAGATCCAGTCGCTTTATTGATGTACAGTCGATTATTGCTGAATGCCAAGCAAAATGAAAAAGGACTACAAGTATTAAAACAATTACTTCAGTTAAAACCTGATCATGAGCGTGCAGTATTACTTTATGCTTTAACTTTACAGCGTTTAGAAAGATATGATGAAGCATTAATTTGGATTCAAAGTGCACTGGCTAAACATCCAGATAAAAATGTTTGGCGTTTAATTTATGCCCAAATGTTATCTAAAGCCAAGCGTTATCAAGAATCAATTGCTCAATTTAAAATATTATTGTATAAGGAACCGGATTCTTCTGAAGTGCTACAAGCACTTGCTGTACTTTCTTTACAGGTTGAAGACGTAGGGAGAGCTAAATATTATCTTTTTCGATTATTAAAAGTGGGTGAGCAAGATACAGCCAGTTTTTTATTGGGCCAAATTGCTGAACTAGAACGAGATAATCAAACAGCTTTAGAGTGGTATTATAAAGTTACCAATGGTGAAAACTATTTAAATGCGCAAATGCGTATTGCCAATATTTTTGCTGAACAAGGTGACTTAGATAAAGCACTTAAACATTTACGCTCTGTGCCTATTGAAGGCGAAGAGGAAACATTGGTTTTAATTCAGTTGGAAGCTCAATTATTGTCAGAATATAAGCAATATGAACAAACCATTGAACTTTATAATGATGCACTAGCCATTTATCCCAACAACTTAGATTTTCTTTATATGCGGGCTATGGTGGCAGAAAAATTGGATCGACTTGATATCTTAGAAAAAGATTTGCGTCAAATTTTAGCTATTGATCCGAAACATATCAATGCTATCAATGCATTAGGATACACGTTGGCGGATAGAACCACACGTTATGAAGAAGCTTATCAATTAGTTAAACAAGCACTTATTTTAGAGCCTGATGCATTCCATGTATTAGATAGTATGGGGTGGGTATTATATCGTTTGGGTAAGTATACAGAGTCTTTGGGCTATTTAAAAAAAGCATTGGCAACCCAATACGACCCTGAAGTTGCTGCTCATCTTGGAGAAGTACTTTGGGTTTCTGGAAACAAACAAGAAGCAATCCATGTGTTGCAAAAAGCCTTACGTGAATTTCCTGAAGATGAACTTCTACAAAAAGTGACCCACCGTTTTTTAAAATGAGCTTGTGGTTTGTTTGATGTTCAAGGTATATATCTACTCTTGACCCAACCAAAACACCAAATCTTTGATTAAAAAGCTTTCCACAGTCATATACTGTGAACCTTCGCAGGAAAAACTTAATCCCACCATTCCATTGATAACATTTAGAGAACTGGTTCGCAAATAAATACTATCACTTGCAAGACGTAAAATACGAAATTTTTCAAGCACTTCTCGAACTTGCGCTGTAGATACAATTGCATTTTCTGAATAATGTTGTTTTGAATAGGCAAGATACATATTGGCATTGAGTAATTGTTCGGCACTATAAAGTCTATATTGAAAAGGGTCTTTAATCTGCCACAAAGTGACCTGGCCGCTACCATAATGAATTTGGCAGTGGAAAACACCATGAGCACTGATTAGTGTTTCTAAAACACCTTGTAAATCACTTAAGTATTGGTCTAAAGAAATTCTGGGCCGTTTGGGCAGCGGAACATCTGTCTCGGTGAGTTGATCTTGAGTAATTTCACAATAGGAGTTTGCTTTAGGGGGAGAAATAAACAGAGGTAAATCTTGAACATCAAAATCTGCAACCACAAATCCTAGAAATTGCTGTTTATCAACTACAGGTTGAACTGTACTAATGCAAGGTTTTCCCATTGTTTGGCTAATATACACTGATGACAACATAAAGTGTCGTTTGGGATAAAGATTTACCGCATAAGGACGGAGTGATAAATCTTGATTGCGATAATCTGAATCTATGCTTTTAGCAGTAATATTGGCACTGATTTGTCTACCATATTTATCAACCGCATACAACAGATGACAATGTGGTATGGTGACAAAGTGTTGGCTTAATGTTTGATCCAATTTATCAGAGCTTTGCCAAACAGAAATACATACCTCTGCTATGCTAACCATAGGTGGTTCAAGCAAGTTAGCCAATACTTTACGTTGCTCTCCTATTGTTTTTTTTACCCACATATTATAAATATTTTTCTCCCATTTTAAATTCGATGCTAATGTAATGAGTATTTGTGACAACATCATGACAAAGCAATTAAATAAAATTTAATACCTAAATAAAATAAAATACCAACATAAGCTGATTATTATACGATATCTTGTTAAGCTATATTATTTTTTTGGTGTTACTAAACTCAGTCATGATATTTAGATGTGCTCAAAATAAGTCATAATTTCAAATGCCTTCGGCTATTTTTGAGCTAACCCTGTTAAGTAGGGCAGTTTCGTTAAAAGGTATCTTAATCTTTTTAATTACAATCTGTTAGAATAAATTAAACAGATTTAAGATATTCCACTTTGATGTCTTGGCTTGTTAAATTGGCTTTAAAATAGCATTTTTTTCTTGACACTCTGCTAGTAATAGCTCATAATGTGCGCTTCTTTTGTATCACACTCTATTGTGGCTATGTAGCTCAGCTGGTTTAGAGCGCAGCACTCATAATGCTGAGGTCGGTGGTTCGAGTCCACCCATAGCTACCACTTTCCTTTTTATTACATTCCTTTTACTAACATTTGCTCACGTTAGGAAACATTAATGGGCAAAGCGAAAGCGAAAAAAGTTATACTTCAAGGTTTTAACAATCTCACCAAAACTCTCAGCTTTAACATTTACGATATTTGTTATACAAAAACGATAAAACAACGTAATCACTATATTGAATATATTGATGAAGTTTACAATGCTGAACGTTTGACATCTATTCTAACAAATGTTGCACAGATTATTGGCGCCAATATTCTAAACATTGCTCACCAAGACTATGATCCTCAAGGTGCAAGCGTGACAATATTAATCAGCGAAGAAGAAATTCAACAAACAAAAAAAATTTCTAATAGCGAAACACCTGGCCCTTTGCCAGATGCAGTGGTTGCTCACCTAGATAAAAGTCATATTACCGTTCATACTTACCCAGAAAGCCATCCTCATAATGGTATTAGTACGTTTCGGGCTGATATTGATGTTTCAACTTGTGGTCGTATTTCTCCCCTTAAGGCGTTAAATTATCTCATTCATAGCTTTGACTCTGATATTGTAATTATGGATTATCGAGTACGTGGTTTCACCCGTGATGTGGACGGACGTAAGCATTATATTGATCATAAAATAAATTCGATTCAAAATTATATTTCCAAAGATACTCGTTCACTTTACCAAATGATTGATGTAAACGTCTATCAAGAAAATATCTTTCATACCAAAATGGTATTGAAAGAATTTGATTTGGATAATTATTTGTTTGACATTCAAGTTTCTGATCTTTCAGTGCATGAAAAAAAGAAAATAGAACAATTTTTGCGACAGGAAATGATGGAAATTTTTTACGCCAGTAATATTTTGTAACTAAGAACCTGTTTAAAGTCATTGAAAAAGTCAAAAGTTTGTCAGATAATGAGAAAAACATACCCAAGCGATATAAGTCGTAAGCAATTTGAACAAATC
>JADGDF010000105.1 GCA_016745055.1 Thiotrichaceae bacterium
TACTCGTTCTCCTAAGTTTACAAAACTTGTTCTTTCTTATATCCTCCTTTTCGCAAAATACCATCTTAAATTCCGTGATACAACTCTAATATTTGGTTTGGAAAAAAGATAGAGTCAAAGGAAAATACGTTAACCGATATCCTAGAAGAATTTTGGTTAGGCGCTTATCACCAGATTTAGGAATAGAAATTAAATAACTTCCACAAGTTTTCATCAGACCTGGCAGGTTTTAAAACCCGCCAGGTCTTGTTCCTGATTTTATTGAGTGCCCGTTCCTTATGTAAAAAAGAATATTCATGAGGTAAAACAATTTCACCACGCATATGGCTTAAATTTATCATCATTTAAAATCACAGCACTATCACCTCGCTGCGTGATCACAAAAAAGCCTTTACGCCAGGCAAATTTATCTGCCCCCTCTTCAATGACCATTCCTACCACCGCCCCATATATTTTTTTGTCTTTATGTTCAGGAAATAAAGGCTTAAATTTGTCCATACGCTCTAAATGTTCTTTGACATCCTCAACACTTAAACTACTTTTGACTTCAACTAGCACACAATAATCACCATTAGTCACCAACAAATCAATTTCCGTTTCTAAACCAAGAGTGACACTCTTTTTCTTCACTTTACGACTGGTACCTGTCACTTCAATGCCCCTTTCTTGAAATAGGCATTCAATACCAGGCGCAAGCACTCCTTCAACAAAGTTGCCAATGCGCCCACCTAGCTGACCAAGTTTTTTGTTGGTTTCTTGGTTTAACTTTTCCATTCGTCGATTAGTTTCTTGGATTTGACGATCAGTTTCTTTACCCATTTTTTCAATTAGTTGATCGGTTTCCTCGCTTAATTTTTCCATGCGTTGAGCAGATTCTTGAAACTTAAGATCAGTTTCTCTAAAAAGACGCCATACATCTTCAAGGCTGGGAGCAGGATCGGTGTAAATCATAATTTTCTCCTTGTTTAGATAAAAAAACCTGACAAACTTTAAGATTGCCAGGTTTTTAAATTTAATTCAATGTAAAACCTGAAAAGCTACATCCGACTATTAATTGACATGTCATGAATTGAAGTGACTTCATGATTAAAAGTAGGAAGTGGACGTTCAACCATCATATCTGTTAAAGCACGGCGGTAATCAATAGGTGTCACTTTGACAAATTTAGGTAAGTAATCCGCCCAGTTTTCTAAAATACGTTGGCCCACTGCGCTGTTAGTGTAATGCACATGACGACGAATGATTTCACGTAAACGAGTTTCGTCAAAATGTAACATAAAGAACATCAAATCTACCCAACGTAGTTGCGTTAATTTATTCTCAGGATCATCAGCAGGTTCTACTTTTTCTAGTTCAACCATTGAGGTGTTACATTTTTTGCTAAATAAGCCATCTTCGTCCAAGACGTAAGCGATACCTCCACTCATACCTGCAGCAAAGTTGCGGCCGGTGGAACCTAAGACCACGACACAACCACCGGTCATGTATTCACAACCATGATCGCCGACACCTTCAACTGTCGCCACTGCTCCTGAGTTACGCACAGCAAAACGCTCGCCCGCAATGCCTCTGAAATAGCATTCACCACTGATGGCACCGTATAACACCGTATTGCCCACAACAATATTTTCCTCTGGTACGGCAGGACACTCACTGGAAGGATAAATGACTAAACGACCACCGCTTAAGCCTTTGCCCACATAGTCATTGGCATCACCCACCAGTTCAATGCTCATACCTTTGGCCAAGAAAGCTCCAAAACTTTGGCCACCACAACCTTTAGCTTTGATATGAATAGTATCGTCAGACAAACCTTGGAAACCATATTTTTTGGCGACTTCACCAGATAGCATTGCACCAACCGTGCGATTGTAATTAAATACGGGCGTTTCAATCGTCACTGGCGTATGACTGGCTAATGCAGGTTGGGCTTTTTCAATTAAAGTATTATCCAACGCTTTGTCTAAGCCATGATCTTGAGATTCACAATTGTATACAGCCACACCAGCTTGTCCTGCTGGACGATGGAAAATGCGGCTGAAATCTAATCCCTTGGCTTTCCAATGATCAATGGCTTTACGTATATTTAGTTTGTCAGAACGGCCAATCATTTCATTAACTGTACGAAAACCTAGTTTGGCCATCCATTCCCGCACTTCTTCGGCGACAAAGTAAAAATAGTTGACGACGTCTTCGGGTTTGCCTGTAAAACGTTTGCGTAATTCAGGATTTTGGGTAGCAATGCCGACTGGACAGGTATTTAAGTGACATTTACGCATCATGACACAGCCTTCAACAATCAGGGCAATGGTGGCAAAACCAAATTCGTCTGCGCCCAATAATGCACCAATGACCACGTCACGACCTGTTCGTATGCCTCCATCAACTTGCACCGCAATTCGGCCACGCAGTTGGTTTAAGACTAAGGTTTGATGGGTTTCGGCCAAGCCTATTTCCCAAGGTGAACCGGCATTTTTAATTGAGGTCACTGGGCTAGCGCCTGTGCCGCCATCATAACCTGAAATAGTGACGTGATCCGCATGAGCTTTGGAAACACCGGCTGCGACCGTACCCACACCGACTTCAGATACTAATTTGACGCTGATTCTGGCTTTGGGATTGACGTTTTTCAAATCGTGAATCAATTGGGCCAAATCTTCAATGGAATAAATGTCATGATGTGGAGGAGGGGAAATCAAACCCACACCCGGTGTGGAATGACGTACTTTGGCAATGACTTTATCCACTTTATGACCAGGTAATTGCCCTCCTTCACCAGGTTTTGCGCCTTGAGCCATTTTGATTTGAATGTCATCGGCATTAACCAAATATTCGGCGGTCACACCAAAACGTCCGGAAGCGACTTGTTTAATCGCAGAACGTCTGGAATCGCCATTTTCCATTGGTTTAAAACGTTCAGACTCTTCTCCGCCTTCACCCGTATTGGATTTGCCACCTAAGCGGTTCATGGCAATCGCTAATGTACTGTGAGCTTCGTAAGAGATTGAACCAAAAGACATGGCGCCGGTGGCAAAACGTTTGACGATTTCACTGGCCGCTTCGACTTCTTCCAAAGGTATCGAATCATTGCCCACTTCTAGCTCAAATAAACCGCGCAAGGTCAATAAACGTTCGTCTTGTTCATTCATTAACTTGGCAAATTCGTCATATTGTTGACGATCATTGCTGCGACAGGCATGTTGTAAGGTGCTGATGCTTTCAGAGGTCCAGGCATGATCTTCGCCGCGAATCCGATACGCATATTCGCCACCCACATCCAGTTCATCACGATAAATATGTTCGTCACTGTAAGCCTGGCGATGGCGTCGCACAGTTTCATCAGCAATCACTTGTAAATCCGAACCTGATACGGCACTGTGGGTACCCGCAAAATAGCTGTTAACCAGAGACTTATCCAAACCCACTGCGTCAAAAATCTGAGCACCACAATAAGATTGATAAGTCGAAATGCCCATTTTGGACATAACTTTCAGCAAGCCTTTGCCCACAGCCTTAATATAAGCTTTGAAAGCTGTATTTTGATCTAAATCTTCAGGCAATTCAGATTTTAGCGCAATGAGAGTGTCAAATGCCAAATAGGGATTAATCGCTTCCGCGCCATAGCCGGCCAACACTGCAAAATGATGCACTTCACGCGCTTCACCAGTTTCTACCACCAAACCTGATTCCGTACGCAAACCCTTTTCGATCAAGTGATGGTGTACTGCAGATGTGGCTAATAAAGCGGGAATCGCAATATGATCTTTATCCACATCGCGATCAGATAAAATCAAAATATTGTTTTCTGCTAAAACTGCTTTTTCAGCCTCTTCGCACAAATGTTGCAAAGCTTTGGGCATACCCGATGCCCCTTGATCGGCGGTATAGCACATGCTCAGTGTTTCGGTACGAAATGCACCATCCGTACGTTTCTCAATATGACGAATTTTTTCTAAATCATCATTGGTTAAAATTGGTTGATCCACTTCCAAGCGTTTGTGCAAATCACCTTTTTTGAGGCTAAACAAGTTAGGACGTGGCCCAACTAAGGAAATCAAGGACATGACCAATTGTTCTCGAATCGGATCAATCGGCGGATTGGTCACCTGAGCAAACGTTTGTTTGAAATAGTCATACATTAAACGCGGACGGTTGGAGAGCACAGCCAAAGTCGCGTCGTTCCCCATCGAACCAATAGGGTCTTCGCCGTTTTGTGCCATAGGTAACAAGAAAAACTTCATTGTTTCCTGGGTATAACCAAACGCCTGTTGTTTGTCTAATAGCTCGTCACCAATGACTTGGGGAATTTGATGAGCAGGCTCAGGCAAATCTTTCAGGAACATTTGAGTTTGTTCTAGCCACTGTTGATAAGGCAGTTCGTTGGCCAATTGAGCTTTAAGCTCTTCATCATCAATGATGCGACCTTGTTCTGTGTCAATTAAGAACATTTTGCCTGGTTGCAAGCGCCATTTTTTAACGATTTTGTGGTCGGGAATGTCAATCACGCCCATTTCCGAGGCCATAATGACCATGTCATCGTCGGTGATTAAATAGCGGGCTGGCCGTAAACCGTTACGATCCAACGTTGCCCCAATTTGTACGCCATCAGAAAATGCCACAGCAGCAGGGCCATCCCAAGGTTCCATCAAAGCGGCATGGTATTCATAAAAAGCACGACGCTCTTCATCCATGAGCTCATTACCAGACCAAGCTTCAGGAATGAGTAACATCATCGCGTGAGCTAAAGAATAACCACCAAGTACAAGTAGTTCTAAGGCATTATCAAAACAGGCAGAGTCAGAACGACCATCTGAAATTAAAGGCCATAATTTTTGCAAATCTTCGCCCAAAGCTTCTGAAGACATCGAATGGCGACGGGCAGCCATCCAATTCACATTACCACGCAAGGTATTAATTTCACCGTTGTGACAAATCATGCGGAACGGCTGTGCCAAATCCCAGGAAGGGAAGGTATTGGTTGAAAAGCGTTGGTGTACCAAAGCCAAGGCTGTAACCATGCGTTCATCCATCAAATCAGGATAAAACACATGCACTTGATCAGCTAATAACATGCCTTTGTACAAAATCGTACGGCAAGACAGGGAAGGCATGTAAAACATTTCATCTGCAACATCCGCCAACACTTGTGGTTTAGCCGTTCTTTCAGCTTGTTTACGAATGACAAACAGTTTTCTCTCAAAGGTTTGCAGATCTGGGCAATTATCCCCTTTTTTGACAAAAATTTGACGGATTACTGGTTCAACCGCTTTAACAGACTCACCTACGCAGCTATTATTGGTCGGCATATCTCGCCAACCAATGACAGATTGGCCTTCTTTGACTATAAAATCTTCTAGAATTTTTTCACAGGCAGCCCGTTTTTCCGCATCTCTGGGTAAAAATGTCATGCCAACGCCATAATCACCCACAGGAGGCAAAGCTATATTGAGTTTTGCACACTCTTCCCGTAAAAATTGATCAGGAATTTGGAGCAAAATGCCAGCACCATCCCCTGCTAGAGGATCAGCACCCACAGCACCCCGATGCGTTAAACGCGCAAGAATACTTAATGCTTGGGTAACGATGTCGTGACTTTTTTTGCCTTTTATATTAGCAATTAATCCAACACCACAAGCATCATGTTCTTTGTCGGGACAATATAAACCCTGTTGTGCGGCGGTTAGCCTGTTACTCATCATCATTCTCCACTTAAAATCAAGGTCTTTTATCAAAAAATACAATTTTCTGACGCTATTGTATGATAAATAGGCTGGAAGTGGAAATTGCTAGGATATTGGTCTTAAAAAGGTGCATGATTATTGAATTTAAAAACTTATTTTATATATGTTTTATAATTTGCAGAGGCTTAACCTAACATTATAAAGTCTGTATAGCTCGAAAGCAGAATGATTAAGGAGTGGGAGCTAAATAAAGTTAGAAACAAGACCTGGCAGGTTTTAAAAACCTGCCAGGTCTGATTGAAAACTTGTGGAAGTTATTTAATTCCCATTCCTAAGTTTAGATTAATCGTTACTTTTGCTGTGTAATGCGTAACATCAGTTAATAACAATAGCCTTGTTTACAAACTCAAACTAATAAAATATCAGCCATCAGCTCTTCTTCTGGCACAGGTTGTCCAATAAAATACCCCTGGACTTCATCACATTTTGCGGCTTTTAAGAAAATTAGTTGGGATTTATTTTCTACACCTTCTGCAATAACAGACAAGTTTAAGCTACGACCTAAAGCAATAATTGCACGCGTAATCGCCATGTCATCTTTGTCATTGGGTATATCACGAATAAAGGATTGATCAATCTTTAGCTTGGTGATGGGGAATTTTTTCAAATAGCTCAAAGACGCGTATTCAGTGCCAAAATCATCAATGGCTAATTGAACACCCATTTCTTTAAATTTATGCAAGATTTCTGATGAAGCGCCTGTATCTTGCATAAGCACACTTTCTGTCAGTTCTAGCTCCAAAAAACTAGGGTCCATGTGAGTTTCTTCTAATACCTGTAAGACTCTAGCCATGAGTGAAGCATTTTTAAATTGTCGAGGCGATAAATTTACCGCCATGCGCAAAATAGGTTTTCCACTGTCTCGCCAGTGCTGGTGTTGTAAGCAAGCGCGTCGCAATACCCATTCGCCAATGTCAACAATCAAGCCAGTTTCTTCTGCCAGTGGAATGAATGTCTGTGGATACACCAACCCCATATCAGGATGTTGCCAGCGTATTAGGGCTTCTACTCCAACAATATGACCACTGGCAAGATGCATTTGTGGTTGATAATGTAATACTAGTTCATTGCGTTCTAAAGCGTAGCGCAATTTAGCTTCCAGCGATAAACGTTGTGAAGCCTGTCCTGTCATTTTTTGGGTAAAAAATTCGTAATTATTTTTACCACTTTCTTTGGCACGATACATGGCAGCATCTGCATTGCGTATCAATGTTTCCACCTCATTGCCATCATTAGGATATAAACTAATCCCGACGCTGGCAGTAACAAAAGCTTCGTTGCCATCCAGATGAAAAGGGAGTTGCATGGCATCAATAATACGCTTCACAATTCTAACAACTTCTTCAATGCTATTCAGATTTTCCAAAACGGCGGTAAATTCGTCTCCTCCCAAACGGGCAATACTGTCACCACGGCGTAAACAATTGGTTAAACGATTAGCCACATCTTTTAGTAGTAGATCACCGATGGCATGTCCCCAAGTATCATTTACATACTTAAAACGATCTAAGTCTAAAAACAAAACGGCAATGAAACGCTTGGTTTTTTCTGCGCGACGCAAAGCTCGGTCAACAATTTCATAAAATAAACTGCGTTTGGCCAATCCCGTTAAATCATCATAATGGGCTAAATAAGCCAATTTTTGCTCTGTTTGTTTACGAGCAGTAATATCTGAAAAAATGGCAATATAATGTGTGACTTCATCAGTTTGTTCATCCTTAATGACCGTAATGTGCAACCATTCAAGAAAAATATCACCACTTTTACGACGGTTCCAAATTTCACCTTCCCAATGGCCTGTCGTATTAATGGAGGTCCACATTTTTTGGTAAAAATCTTTGGTATGTTCACCTGATTTGAGTTTTTTTGTGGGTTGACTCAAAATTTCCGCTTCGGTATAACCCGTAATTTGAGTAAAGGCTTTATTAACAGCAATAATTTCAGCATGTGAATTGGTAATAGCAATGCCATTGGTGCTGTGTTCCATGACTTTGGCTGCTTGACGCAGTTTTTCTTCGGCCCATTTTTGTTCTGTAATATCTTCAAAACTACATAGAATACCAACGCGCTTATTTTCCACATTCTGTAATAACATTTTGTGAATTTCTAACCAATGCTCTTCATTTTGATTAAGTTGGATACTTTTAATCTGTTTATGTTTACCGTTGATTTCTTGCGTATGGCAATGACTCAGTACATCTAACAACTTGGTGTTAGACTGCTGTGTTAATAAGTTAACTAACTCAATATCAGATTTACCAATAATCTCTTCTGGCTCCGAAAAGCCAATGGTATCTGCAAAATTTTTGTTACACCCTAAGTAAATGCCTGAGCCATCTTTCCAAAAAATAGATTGTGGAATATTATCCATTACCAAGCGTAGCATATCTTGCGACTGACGTAATGCTTCTTCAATTCTTTTACGGCTGCTCAAATCATAGCTGACGCCAATCACACCCAATAATTTTCCCTGAGCGTCAAAAAATGGTGTTTTAAGGGTTTCTAGCAACATTTTCTGTTTAGACTTAGAACGAATACATTTTTCGTATTTCTGTTGAATACCGCTTGTCAACGCTTGTTTGTCATCCGTGGAAAATAAGATTTCAAACTCAGTCTGAAATAATTCTGCATCCGTTTTGCCAATCATGCTTTGCTCGTCATTGTTCACAAAGCATTCAAAAGCTTGGTTACACCCCAAATAACGACCTTGATCATCTTTGTAATAAATCAGCGCTGGAATAGCATCAATCAAATTAAATAATAGGGTTTTTTCCTGTTGTAATTCTTGGGTACGTTCTACAACCCGTTGTTCAAGCATAGATTTAGCGGCATAAATTTCAGCAAAGCGCGCTTGTAACGAATTAGCCATTGAAGCAAAACGGTGAGTCAAGGTATCAATTTCGTGGATTTTAGACTGAGGCCATTGTTGTATAGATTCCCGCTCCAGCCTTGAGGGTAAGTCATGAGTAATGTGAATTAACTTTAACAGTGGATTGACCAAATGATTACTGATGAGCATGGCAAAAATTAACCCTATCAACACAATGCCTGCCAGTACAAGTAGTCTATGAGTATAAAGTTGTTGCCAGGTTTGGATATAGTCACGCATGGGCATTTCGACTACCACGGAAATGGGAAAATCTTCACTAATTTTAGTGTGTTTAATATAACGAGCTTCCTGCCAAAAAGCACGTTGTTTGGAAAGCAATAAATAGGGTTGCTGTGTCTGTGCTTGTAGCTGTGGCAATAAACGATCGTAGGGTTGCAATATTTTAATATCTGACCGAGTAGTTTCTATCACCCGTTTTTGGCCATCAATGAGATTGCATTGCAGGTTATGCCCCTGTGCATGCCGCATATACATTTTAAAATGCACTAAAAGTACACCTACAAATTGTTGTTGGTGAAAAATGGGAAAGGCATAGGCTAATAGGGGTTGTTGACTATTTTGATCATTGACAATAGTGACAAAAGTTTCGGGCATTTGAGTATCAAGCACTTGTTGAAAAGTTTTTTCTTCAAGCGTTGTAAGATAAGTTTTTTGATTTTCACGGGATTGAATAAATAAAGGCTTGCCATGGGTATCAGTCAAGGTTAACTGATGAAATTCAGGAAATAGAGCAAGTAAAGATTTCACATGCCCTTTTAAGTGAAAATCTTTCACTGGAAATGGTTTATCAGCAAAAAGGTGTTTAATGTTACCAATCAAATCGTTTAAAGCAATTTGGTGTTTTTCATACTGTAAATGTAAATTAGTGGTGGCATTACTGGAAACAGTATTTAAAGTCGTAATAATTTCAGCTTTGACTTTATTAATCAATTGCCAACCATTGAGAATCAGTAAAGTTAAGGTAGGTAGTAAAATAAACGTCGTGATTAAATTAATTAAAATATGGCGTAAAGAAGGACAAAGTGGGGGTACCTTACGTCCAGACCATGTTGCTAAGGGTAAGTAAATGATCAATAAGCTGGCAAGCGCTGCATTTAATACGCCATTAATTAAACCTTTTAAGGCAATAAGCAAAGTTTGGCTGGCTTCCCAAGGAGTCACAAATTCACCCACAATATAGATTAAGGGTAAACCAATACATAAACGAAAAATAGCTTCCAATAAAACTAAGCTTTTTGCATAACGACGCCAGGTTAAACCAATTACCAATGCTTCTACCAAAATGATAATAAATTCGTAAGGATGTCCCCAATAAATTATTGTATAAATTCCCCCTAAACCCGCAACGATCATACCCCACACCGTGCCGAATAAGTAAATACTTAGAAACACAGGAATATTGCTGAAAATTAAGTCAATATTAAAAAATAAAGGCAAGCGATAATAGTTTCCTAAAAAGCTAAGCATGATTAGCAAGATAAGAAAAAGCTGTGACTGTAGTTTCTGTGTCGTAAATGAGTGAAGCGCCATCGTATTGTCTTTATTTTTTAGGGATGAATATGAAGAGTTTGAGCATTGCAGCCGTAATAAAAGTTTAGTCTATCTATTAATTATTAGCTCGAATGACTGAGAAGGGCGATAATATTTTAAGTTAATGTATATAACATGGGGTTTACAACACTGCTATTCAAACGTTCAAACCTACAGGAGATAAAAGAAAGATTAGCATTGTATCTTTAACTCACTCGAATTGTCGTAACACAAGTACAGAATAAAAAATCAAGACAAGTTTGCTTAATTATTTTTCTTGATTCCCTTCAAATCATCCTTACATGTAAAGAAAATGTTAAACAGGAAACAGGAGAAAGAATATGGAGTTGGAGTGCAAAATTTATTTTGCAAGAGGTTCTACGCTCTACGTGGAACGCAACAACAGGGCACTCTTACGTCCACATTCTGTCTTCTGACTACTAAAAAATAAGGATTCCCCATGAACTTTGAAAAATTAACGACAAAATTTCAACAAGCCTTAGCTCAAGCCCAAAGTTTGGCTTTAGGCAAAGATCATCACTATATCGAACCAGAACATTTATTACTGAGTATGATGGATCAAAGTGACACACCCATCAGTCCGCTACTAAGCAGAGTTGGCGCGAATGTTAATCAAATTCGTTCCAAGTTAATGCAAGCTCTGGAAGCGATGCCACAAGTTACTGGTACATCTGGCGATATTCATGTGTCCAACGATTTGAATCGTTTACTCAATGTCACGGATAAATTAGCCCAACAACATCAAGACAGTTATATTTCCAGCGAATTATTTTTATTAGCTGCGGCAGAAGACAAAGGCAAAATAGGGACCATTTTACGTGATGCGGGTGTGACAAAAGTAAATTTGATGCAAGCCATTGAACAACTGCGTGGTGGTGAACAAGTTAACGATCCCAATGCGGAAGAACAACGTCAAGCGTTGGAAAAATATACGATTAATCTTACTGAACTTGCGTTGCAGGGTAAATTAGACCCTGTGATTGGGCGAGATGATGAAATTCGCAGATTAGTGCAAGTGTTACAACGCCGCACCAAAAACAATCCGGTGTTAATCGGCGAACCTGGCACGGGTAAAACTGCAATTGTCGAAGGATTAGCCCAACGTATTGTCAATGGTGAAGTCCCAGAAGGCTTAAAAAACAAGCAGTTACTTTCTTTAGACATGGGTTCATTAATCGCAGGCGCTAAATACCGTGGTGAATTTGAAGAACGTTTAAAAGCGGTGCTTAGCGACTTAAGCAAGCAAGAAGGCCAAGTTGTCTTATTCATTGATGAATTGCACACCATGGTTGGCGCGGGTAAAGGTGAAGGTGCAATGGATGCGGGCAATATGCTCAAGCCTGCTTTAGCGCGTGGCGAATTACATTGTGTGGGTGCCACCACGTTGGATGAATACCGTAAATACATTGAAAAAGATGCAGCGTTAGAACGTCGTTTTCAAAAAGTGCTGGTGAATGAACCTAATGTTGAAGATACCATTGCCATTTTGCGGGGTTTGAAAGAACGTTATGAAGTGCATCACGGTGTGGATATTACCGATCCCGCCATTGTGTCTGCGGCCACTTTGTCCCACCGTTACATCACCGATCGGCAATTGCCCGACAAAGCAATTGACTTGGTGGACGAAGCAGCCAGTCGCATTCGCATGGAAATTGATTCCAAGCCAGAACGCATGGATAAATTAGATCGCCGTTTAATTCAATTAAAAATTGAACGCGAAGCCATGAAGAAAGAGACCGATAAAGCCTCGAAAGAACGTTTAGACAAGCTTAATGAAGAAATTCAGGCGTTGGAAAAAGAATATGCGGACTTAGAAGAAATTTGGAAAGCAGAAAAAACCGCCGTACAAGGTTCTCAACACATCAAAGAAGAATTGGAACAAACACGAATTGGTTTAGAAACAGCGCGTCGTGCGGGAGACTTAACCCGCATGTCAGAATTGCAATACGGGAAAATTCCTGAGTTGGAAAAACAATTGGCAGAAGCCGCACAAGTCGAACATCAAGACATGCAATTATTGCGCAACAAAGTCACGGAAGAAGAAATTGCCGAAATCGTTTCCAAATGGACAGGTATTCCGGTCACCAAAATGTTAGAAGGTGAACGCGATAAATTATTACGCATGGAAGAAGCTTTGCACCACCGTGTCATTGGCCAAAGCGAAGCCGTACAAACCGTCTCTAATGCCATTCGCCGTTCACGCGCCGGTTTAGCCGATCCACAACGCCCCAATGGTTCCTTTTTATTTTTAGGGCCAACGGGCGTGGGCAAAACTGAGTTATGTAAAGCGTTAGCAGGTTTTCTGTTTGATACCGAAGAAGCTATTGTGCGGATTGATATGTCAGAATTCATGGAAAAACATTCAGTCGCTCGACTCATCGGTGCACCACCAGGTTATGTGGGTTATGAAGAAGGCGGTTATTTGACTGAAGCTGTGCGTCGTAAGCCTTATTCTGTGATTTTGTTGGATGAAGTCGAAAAAGCGCATCCTGATGTGTTTGGGGTCTTGTTGCAAGTGTTGGACGATGGGCGTTTGACGGATGGTCAGGGTAGAACAGTCGATTTTCGCAACACCGTGATTGTCATGACATCCAACTTGGGTTCACAAATTATTCAAGAAATGTCAGGTGAAGAGAACTATGAACCCATGAAAGCGGCGGTGATGGAAATTGTGGGCCAGCATTTTCGACCTGAATTTATTAATCGAGTGGATGATGTAGTGGTCTTTCACCCTCTGGGACAAGGACAAATTCGCGCCATTGCCAGCATACAGATTGATTATTTACGTCAACGTCTTGCAACTCAGCACATTGAATTGCAAACCACCGACACGTTGTTGGATAAACTTGGTGAAGCCGGTTTTGATCCTGTTTACGGTGCCAGACCTCTAAAACGTGCCATCCAACAATTAGTAGAAAATCCCTTAGCCCAAGCGATTTTGGGTGGGCAGTTTAAACCTGGGGATACAATTGTTGTTGATTGGGAGGGAAATAGGGTAGTATTTAAAGATTTTCTCACAGAAGTGCGAGAATTTATCCAAGCGAGTGTGTAGGTTTGTAATTTGCACCTGAATATTTTAAAGTCCAAATATATTTAAACGTCCGGGTCAAGGTTACAAGCCTTGATCGGCGGGATAATGGGAGAATAAATATTGGAAGACATTTCCGATACAACAATCAGTAAAGAAGAAGAGGCTCTGTTTCTCCAGATCATGGATTACCATAAACAGCATCCAGAGATATCTCTCAAATATTATCTTAAATACAGAGTGGTTGAGCTTGGGGAAGAAGTTCTTCAATATAAGAGAGTATATCTTGATACAAAATTTTGGATATTTTTGAGAGATGCTTCGATTGGAAATGCAGAAAAAGCTGACCATCAGCAACTGTATGACCTGATTACTAAGCTTGTAAATGAAAAAAAAATTCTTTGTCCAATTAGCCAGGCAATATTTATGGAGTTGTGGAAAAAAGGTGATGCGTCGATGCGTCTTGCTACATTTAAATTGATTGAGAATTTTAGTAAAGGAATAACTATCCAAACAGAACATGAACGTCGAGCAACTGAAATAGGACATTTTTTAAAACAAGATATTCTAGGTGAAGACTCTGTATATCCTCTCGAACAACTTGTTTGGACAACAATTTCTTATGTTTTAGGCTTCCGCTATTTTACTTATGATGCCATACCTCAAGAACAAGCACTATTAATTCAAAAAGGGTTCATTGATGTAAGTTGGATGCCACCATTAGAAGAATTAGAAGCTTTCATTTCAGATGAAAGCCTGTTTGAAATAATGAATCCTAAAAAAGATATGGAAATACTTGCTGACAAACGCAATCGCAATCAAGGAAAGTTTGGCCATGCTCATGAAATACGTAGTTATCAAGATGCGTTTATGAAAGAGTTAGCAGGTATTCTTAATTTATACGAACAAACAATAGCTGATATCCAATGTGAAATGTACCAAAGTAAAACTGGAGAAACTGTTAGTGATGAAGACAAGAAATTTCTACTCAGTTCTTCAATAAAATTCGTTGACTTGATTTTATCAAGGTTTGGAAAAGACACTATTTCCACTCAACTACCCACGTTTCGTGTTGGTGCCGCAATTAGCGCAATAATCCGGTTGGATACTAAGAGAAAGTATAAACCTAACGATTTATACGATATTGAGCATGCGAGAGCAGCTTTACCTTACTTTGATTATTTTCTTACTGAACGCTCATTAAAAAATTTAATTACTAAGAAACCACTAAACTTTAATGAAATATACTCTACCCAAGTAATTTCAGATGAAGGAGAAGCTGTTGAGGAGTTATCAAAGCTTTTGTAATTTCTTTAACTCGCTCCCAAGCAGAGTTTGGCTATTTTTGCCCTGAAATTTGTTCACCAAATGAATTTTTAGGAGATGAATTATGATTGATCCTATTGTGGAAGAGGTACGTCAATTTCGTAACGAGCATAAACCAGGCGATACGATTGTTGTGGATTGGGAGGGGGATAAGGTAGTATTTAGTTAAGATGATTGATACTAGGAGGCTGTCCGAGAATAGCAAAATCAACGATTTTTATAAATTTAACTCATTATTTATCAATGACTTAAAAATCGAGTTTTTAAAAAAAACCGAGTTCTCGGACAGCCTCCTAGGCGGGTACAGGTTACAAACCTGCACCCGCGAGTTTTTTCAGATAACTTCTTATTCTCTCCAATCTACACAACATTGGAAACCTGGAACCCTTGTTTGTGGCAATTTAGTAGTCCATTCTACCACGTGATATGGATTCCAGTTATTATTAACAAAGCACCAAAGAGAGCCATCTTCGAAAAATTTAACATATTCTGCAGGTTCCCATTTTTGACAGAAACCTGCTTGAGCTGAAACAGAAGTAAAAAGAAGAAAAGCGGTAGCGAGTGTAAAAATAATTTTTTTCATAAATAATCCAGTCCTTAAAATTTAATATTCAAATACTTTGTAAACTAGTTGTATCCAGTTACCTGTAACAATTCGAATATTGAGTAATATTAACAAAAAAGAACGAACTTTCATTATACAGTAGTATTAGACCTCTTGCGAAATAAGTTGTTAACAAGCTTAAATAATTAGTTTATTATATATAGCAGCAATAAGGTTAAACCGTAGAGCAAAATGCTTACGA
>JADGDF010000106.1 GCA_016745055.1 Thiotrichaceae bacterium
ATTGATTTATATGATGAAATAATTGGAGTATGTGCCGGACTATGGAACTTTTATCTAGCTAATTGATTGATTTTTAACGGGATACAACTCTAATAAAGTATAGAGGTAAAATAATCTAACTTAATTATTAATCTGTTATATAAGTATTTCACATCTGAAATGGGAAGGGGAATGGTATAAAAATTCCCTATTTGCAAATTGAGGACCCTTTGAAGGAGAGTCTTATGAATAAAAGATGCCGCAAAATGGTTTTATCTACACCAAATCCACTAACCAAGTACCAGACTAGTATCTGGTTTACCGAAGGTGATTATCATGAATAAGATACGCAACCTGCTTGTTTCAATGATGTTTTTCTGTGCGATACTCATGGCAGGGCCCAACGCTTTGGCGGAGACGCACCAGTTTATGAAGATTCAAAACCCCAATGGCAGCGAGTTTCTTTATGCAGCCGAAGGTGGTGGTAGCTATCTTCCAATTGATAATGGTATCGCACATGCAGATGATACTGATTATAACGATTTTGCTACTTTCTTACTTATTGATAATGAAGATAGCACTTTTCGTTTACGCACGCTTGACGGTAATTATGTTCAAATTTCAAACGATGGTACTATGAGTGCCACAGCAACTGAACCCACTGCTGAAACGCTTTTCACGGTTGCTGATATGGGTAATGGAGTATATACCGCCGAAGGCTCCAATGGCTATTATTTGGATTTGGGCAATGTCGATAATAACATGTATAGCTTGTCATTCGATGGTACAGATGATTATGTGGAATTGTCAACTGATGTGATTTCTAGTAGTAAAGGTACCATTGAACATTGGGTTAAGCTGAACACGACAGATACACAAGTTATGGTCTATACGGGTAACTCTTCAGAGGATGGTTTCATTGGTAACAATATTTTAGAAATCCATACCGGCTTAAATAGTGATGGTGAATTCTCATTTACCTATCAGGATGGTAATGGTGCAAAAACCACTATTAGTACTGAAATACCAGCGACAATAAATACTTGGTACCACGTTGCTGCTGTTTGGGATACTGATAATATGATGTATCTATATGTGGACGGTGAACTATCAGCTTATCAAGATATGTCGGGGTGGACATTCTCCGGTTATGCACCTAATCGCTTTTATATCGGCAGACCCGGTAAATTTGTTCGCTATTTCAACGGTAAGATGGATAAAGTGCGTATTTGGAACACCGCTCGCAGTCAATCAGAAATTCAAGCTGATATGTATGATATGCTTGACGGCACAGAAAACGGACTGGTTGCCTATTATGATTTTGAAGAAGGTACGGGCGATACTGCCATTGACCATAATGGTAATGTTGCCAATTTAATGAATGGTACTGCTTACGCAAGCATACAACAGCTGAACAATCTTTATCTTAAAACCAGTACTGCTAACCCTATGTTAGGTGTGGCAACTGTAAGTCTTGAGTCACCACCTGCTCCTGCTAGTAATCGCTTTGTAGCATTACACGCTTCAGTCAATGAAGAAGACGAAAATGGCAATGATATTAGCTATGAAGGTTTTATCACGGCTGCACTCACTTCAAATTATCCTCAAGTCGTTTCCAGTTACCAAGAAGTAGAAATGAGAACGTTCTTTCATTTTATTGAACTGGGTGATGGAACGGTACGTATACAAGTACCTACTAATGGCAAATATCTTAAAGCCTCTGGCAGCGGTGGTGGTGATGTTGTTCAAGGAGATTATAACGGAGATGGAAAAGCAACCTTTACGGTTGTTCGTGGTCTTCCCATGATGAACGATGATGAAGTTATGTTTCGCACTGCTAATAATCATTATATTAATATTACATCAGATGGTGGTCTTGAAGCTACAGCAACGACCTATACAGAAGAAGCTGTGTTTAAAATTGTTGAATTGGAAAAACCGCATTCTTTACCAGAAACTGAAGTCACAATTATGGCAAAGAGTACAGCAAAATATTTTAGAACTTATAGCAGCAACGGTATGATACGTGCTGATGTCTCTGAACCAATTCGCTTCCATAGTGATTTTATATTGACCAGTGATGAAACTAATAGTATTTATCTACAAAGTACATTTGGCACTAATCTCAAAGCAGTCAATGGAGGTGGTGAACTAATTCGGCATAATACCAGTGCTTCTGGAATTGAACGTTTTGAGGTAATTTCTGGTTTACCAAACATGGCTGATAATGAAGTATTACTCCGCAGTGATTCGGGACATTACCTCAAACTTAATAACAATAGTTGGTTAGAAGCTACAGCAAATAGTTATCAAGATGCTGAAAAATTTGTTATTGAGCAAAAACAGCCAGAAATTCCCACAGAAACACGGGTAGCTATTCGTAGTGGTAGGAATAATTTTACTGCAACTGGAGGCTATATTGAACGATACCAATATATAAAGAATGCTGAAACCTTTACTATGCTTACCTACGATAATGGTGATGTGCAATTCAAATCAACGAATGACACCTTTTTGAGTGTAAGTCAAGTAGCTAGTTTTACTGAAGAAAATGTATTGCATGATTCAGTATCAGATGCCTATATGCAAGAAACCTTTAAACTATTGCCACCAACTGGAGCTGAAAGTTCATTTCCGGGTGCAACTGCGGTTAAATTACAAACCTATTA
This sequence comes from Thiotrichaceae bacterium, assembly GCA_016745055.1. Lineage (GTDB taxonomy): Bacteria > Pseudomonadota > Gammaproteobacteria > Beggiatoales > Beggiatoaceae > JADGDF01. The sequence continues at coordinate 2,649 of JADGDF010000106.1, forward strand.
TGGTAATTGTGTTGTAGTGTCCCTTGAAACCTATGGAATCAATGATTATTCCGTTTACACTAATGGTGATTGTAGTTCTGACGCAACTGATTTAGAAATTGTTGATTTAGATAAGTATCCGGTTTATCAAGAAGTTGCTATCAAATCCAAATTAACCAATAAATATATCAGTGCTCATGGTGGTAATTATTGGCCTAAAATTCGGGTTAAGTATGACCAACCTGATTCCCAAAGTTATTTCTTAATGAAACGGAAACCTGATAATCGTTTCCATCTACAGACTACATATGGCTATTATTTGCGTTCAATCACGGATGAAGAAGCAGATGGAAATATTGATGAAATTACCGGCGATCTAACTAATCCCAAATGGTTTGAAATTGTATTCAATGATGACGGTTCAGTTTCATTCAAAGACCTAAATGCTAAGACTGTTGGTACATTACTTAAAGTATCCAACGAAAGACTATATTCTAACGGTTCTTCTTCAGATGGTGATGCAGTCAGTTTCTATCTTGTAACCCAGACCGAAGAAGTTACACTTGGGGTTGATCAGGATACGCCGGTTGGTAACACTATTATAGAACGCCTTAACATTCCAGTTTTAGGTGCAGATGCTGATGATATGTTTACATTACCAAATGCTGATGTAACCATTGTTCAAGCTGCTAATAAAGAATTAGAGTCACTTACTGGCATTACTGAACTTCCGGAATTGCCAAGTATGGGCATGTTAGGTGCTGGAGCAATAGGGCCTTTAGAAGCTCAAGGACCAGTTAGTATGACTATTGGTTATGATACTGGAAGTGCTTTAAATGCAGGATTAGACACAAGTTTCCCACTTAATGATGACCTTAAGTATTTCTATCTATCATATTCAACTGGGGCTAGTGTGTCATTGGGTGGTGCCAGCATATCAGCAGAAGGTGGTAAATTGGAATTTGCCATTGACCATAGATCACCCTCACTGTTTCTCCATACTGATAGCGTGCCTTTGTTTGAAGAAGCAGTTGAAGCGATAGGTATTGGTATTTCTGGCAAGACAAATATTCCTTACGAACCACTACTGGCGGATATCCCTATGGTTGATGGTAACCAACCAACTTTCAACGGTGAATTTTGGATAACGGGTACATTCCCAGTGCCTTTCGTCAACTTACCTGAAGGGGGGGGATTATCAATAACGGGTGATGCAACAGTTTCTGTTGATATGGATAAATTTGTCAACTCACAACGCACCGTTAATATCAATGGTGTTTCTATCCCTGTTCTCATACCTACTGCCGCGATCAAACAGCTTGGCATTAACTCAACATTGACCGGTTCCATTGATGTTTGTGAAAAGCTTGAAGGTGTTGATTGTGGTTTTGAAGTTGATTTAGGTTATGCTTCATTAATACTCAACAATGAAAATCAAAATGATCCTTGGCTGTCTTTTATCGGTCGTGCTGATGATCCTAACAACAACATGAAGATACCCTTCATTAACTTAAAACTGCCATCTACTGGTCCTAACGCATACATGATTGTAAGTGGCTATCTTAGCAAAACTCGTCAATTTCTATTGATTGAAGGAAAATATGACGACTTTGGTAGTACTGGTGTGAAATTAGAGGGTCTATTTGAAATCAGTGATGATAATGGTGGACAAGTAGAGTTTGAGGGAACTTCTGATTTTGGTTTTGAAAGGATGTCTGTCTCAGGCTTAATCAACAAAAATCAGCAAATCTTCACCGGAACTACTGAAAAATCAATTGGTGGCAAGGTCAAAATCTTTGGTAAGAAAAAGAAATGGAAGATCAAAGGTACAATCGATACAACCATTGCGTTTAACAACGGTAATCCTAGCTTCAGTTTCGATGCGGATATGAAAGCCTGTGCTGTTGGCAAGTGTTCATCTGTAAATGCTGATGTTAGTATTGAAAATGATGGCAGACTCAAGGTTTGTGCTAAGATTCCCGTCATCAAGAAAACCCAGTGCGGCAAGATTTAATGCCAATTCCGTACTAAGCAAATAGTCTAATATTTGCAAGGTACATTTAACATAGCCCATGCTATCCTCTGTGATGGTGTGGGCTTTTTCGGGTGCTAATTTTTTACGATGTAATTTACAAACAAAACTGTGCGCCGTGGTTATTGATATATTCCCAAAACTGTTGCCATCTTCCTTTTGATTGAACCAAATCCCGTAAAAATAAAACGAATTTTACACTCGTTTTTTTCCAACGCATACCCGAACAGCAAAAACGTTGTTTGACCAACATTTTACGGGCTGCTTCAGTCACAGCCAATAGGCATTTTTTGGGCAAGCTGCTAGGCATTTTTTGGGCAAGCTGCGTGGTATAATCCATCATATGCCTATGGTTCTTAAAGTAAATTAATGCAGCAGACAAGTCTTCTTTTATTTTTTGAGTGAGAGTTGTTCACTTTGTAGGATGCACCCTACCGAACCCATCACTAACCTTGACAAAGTAGGAGAAAATAGCATCAGCGATATAAACGCATTCCTTGGATTTGCGACAATGAGCCTTGCCGTGGCGATTTCCCCAGGACCTAGCTGGATTTATATTATTTCATTGACCGTTGAACAAGGTAGTGTACCTGGATTGGTTGCAGTTATTGGTAATGCAATGGGTATTGTGTTGCATGTCGTGATTGCTGTATTTGGATTGGCTATTATTTTTCAATATCCTGTTGCCATTTTTGTGTTTAAATGGATTGGCACAGCCTACCTTATTCATCTAGCAATACGAACAATTAGAGGTAAATTAATACTCACATCATCCAAATTAAAGCACTATCGTTTAAAACAAATTTTTCTTGAAGGTTTTCTTGTCAATGCCTTAAATCCTAAAGTATCTCTACTCATGCTGGCATTACTTCCACAGTTTATTAATTCAAAGGATGATAATGTTGAACTGCAAATTGCTTTTCTCGGTTTTTCCCATGTATTCATTGCAAGCATTGTTTTAACAAGTATTGTATTTTTCATTAATAAAGTTGCTAACGTGTTTACACGCTCTATAATATTTCAAAAAATTTTCCGTTGGTTTAGCGCTAGCGTACTCTTTGGTTTTAGCATAAAACTAGCACTTTTTTAGATGACAGAAAATTAAAAAATGATAGCACTGTTGAAAAATACGTGGGGCATTTTTAGTGATTCTCCCCATTCCTCCTAAATTAGGAGGAAGAGAAAAATGAATTTAAGCCTGTTTTGGATCAGTTTGCATTTTTTTGGATTTGCTTGACCAATCAATATTGCGCCATAACCCTTGAGTGCTAAAACATTCCCAACCCCAACGTAACCAACGGACAAGTGCAAATGAGAGCCATAAAGCCCAAATTAGCATGGCGGCCCGATATACCCATATGGGTAAAGCGTACACCCATACTGAGGGAATTGCGCCTGTGGTACGGTCTTGATACCAACGTAGTAGTGAGGAGTATGAGCCATTGCCTGCAATATGCATATTGGGATGACCTAATAAGCCTTTTTCAATGGCTGATAGTAAAGTTGTTAGGGCAAATAATGTTAAAAAGACTAAACCAATTTGTACAAAGTTAAACTGTGCTTTGGAAACATTAGGAGATAGGCTTGCTCGCCACCCTAAAGCCATTAACCATCCAACAACAATCAGTGCATGAAAAATTTCTAATTGACTAAGTACAACGCCAAGCAATAGCCAATGTAACGTATTTAAAGGCGTTAAAGAAACTTGTCCTAAACCAACAGAAACCAGGACAACAATAACTAATATGCCCCAAATTAAAACCGCTGGCCCAATGGCATCACCACCCACAAATAAAGTCCAGTAATGTGTAGGCATATGAAGTTCAATGTGAGTGTTTGCACTATCAATCCCGAGTTCTACTTGAGGCGTGGTAAATTTGGTTTCTATGCCACGAGACTCAATAAATTGTAAAGTGACTTTTTGCTCTCCAGGTCTGATAGGTAATGTGACGATTTGACCTTCTTGACGGATAGGTTGAGATTTATCGTTAATGTGAACAGATTGTAATTGTGCGCCTATGGGCAAAGTAATATTGTGCTGCCCGCCACGACTAGCCCGTAAATTTAAAGATAACTGGTTATCGGTACTCCGTTGACCTGGTGTGACAACAAGCTGACTGCGATCAATTGTCAGCACTTGACCCTGAATGCCTTTGGGACGGCTTAAGTGTAAGGTAACTTTTTCACCTGCCCAGGGACGCCATTCTGGTAACCACTGACCTTGTTGGTTTTGGTGATGAATTACGGGAATGCCTTCAATTTCAACATGCCAAATGGCACTGGTGTTCAAACGCCAAATTTCTGTGCTATACATGCTTTCTGGTGCAACCAGTTCAACCGTCTCCTGTTTATCGAATACAGATGTCCATTGAACACTTTGCTCATGTGGAGAAAGATTGATAAAGGCTTTACCTGCTTCCACTTTAATTTTGTCGCTAGTGACAGATTCCCCTTTAAGTAATGGCACTTCTAAGACGACAGCAGCACCTGTCGGCGTTAAGCGTGTGACTCGGGTGTCTATCGACCAGTTTAACCCTAGTGCTAAAGTACGTTCGATTTGGACAAAAGGAGGTAAGCTACCCATTTCTAAATTTTTTAATTTCTCACCACCTTCTAACTTCTTACGAGTAAATTGCAATTGTTTATCTGCCACCCCATTTTCATATAAGCCTTCGACTTGCCAAGCCGTTGTATCTATTTCAACCAAGCGAGGTTGCAAGGGTAAGGGTAATTGTATCGAATTACGATTAGGTAATTCACCGCTTAATACGACTTGGTGAATACCTGGTTGTACATTGAGCCATAACTGACCTTTGGTATCGCGCAGTAAACCTTGCACTGGTTGATTATTCAGCAAAACTTGTTGTGCTAGCCATTGTTTAGTTGTGCCAGGTAAAGGAATAGAGGTATTTTCAGCGCTATGTACTTCAAGTCGGATATCCAACTGCTTATTATCTAAAGCAATGCTCATTCGTGGAATGCTTGCACAGTGAGGCAAACATTTTGGTGGTACAAGTAAACGCTGTTCCAGTTTTTCTAATAAGTACTGGGGAGGAAAAGTAGACGCTGTAGTCTCTAACATAGGCACAGTTGTTTCACTAGCTGGGATTTTTTCTTCTAATGCCGCTTGGATGTTCATATCCAAATTAGGTAAATTTGCAACGCTTTCAGCATAGGTCAATGCGGCAAATAAATTGCCCACTAACCATACACACAAGTGGAAATACGTGAATTTTCTCTTGAAATTCATGGACTTTCTCCAAAGTAATCAGCTATTAGGGGCTTTCACAACGCCGATATTCGCTTCGGGATGTGAAGTTTTAATGAGTGTGACCATTGCATCTACTTGACTGGTCGGAATGTCTAAAATAAGTAAGACCTGTCCTTGGTTGATCCCAGCCTGAAAAGCATCTAATTCATGGTTAGGAATGTCTCTGGCTACCAGTGCAGATACAACGGTTCCAAAACCTGCACCCGCTAAAGTTGTTACCAACACAAGTGCGCCCCCACCAAATACTAATCCTGCAGGCGGAAAAGTGACAGCCAGCAATCCACCTAACATGCCTGCGATGCCCCCTAAACCAACGCCCATTTCTAAACCATGGGTTAATTCCGTTTTTTGTAAAGCAGAAGCTTTGTGTAAGCCTTCTAGTGGTAAATCTTCACGCGCAATTACATGAATATCATGTTCAGTTAATCCAACTTTTTTAAGTTCGTCCACAAGTTGTCGACAATGTTCCACATCTGGCAGCATAAAGTAAAGTCGTCTACGCATACTCACTACCTCCTTGCAACAGGCAATTCAGTCTACCATTTAAATGTTAAAAATAGTATGATGACAACACAATTAGCGATTGAGAGACCGACTCATCATCATAGAATTATACAACGATTTGAGCCTCATGCCACTTCAAGGATGAAATTTAATGACAGCCACATTTCCTCAAAGCCCTGATACCCTTGTACTTGCCTCAACTTCTCCCTTTAGAAAAGAAGTATTAAATCGCTTAAAACTGCCATTTGAAACTTTTGCACCCAATGTAGATGAATCCCCCTTGATTGATGAAACACCTTCTCAATTAGTACTTCGTCTAGCAGAAACAAAAGCCCATGCAGCACAATCCACTTATGCCAATGCTTTAGTGATTGGTTCAGATCAAGTAGCAGTGATTGGCGACACGATTTTGGGGAAGCCAGGTACACATGAACAAGCAGTAAAACAACTAACCAGTGCCAGTGGTCAACAGGTCGATTTTCTGACTGGACTGTGTTTATTAAATACAAATACGCATAAAACACATACTGATGTGGTCCGTTTTAGCGTCACATTTCGGCAATTAACCAATGAACAAATTGAAAATTATTTACAAAAAGATAAACCCTATAATTGTTCTGGTAGCTTTAAATCAGAAGGTTTAGGTATTGCTTTGTTGGAAAGAATGGTGGGTAGCGATCCGACGGCAGTGATTGGTTTACCGCTCATTCGCTTAGTGCGTATGCTAGAAGCAGAAGGTATGCATATTATTTAGATAAAGTGCTAAGTTAATAAATTATTATGATTATTCCAGTATAACATTAGCCCATAGGTTGGGCTGGACAATTTGAAGCCCAATAAAACAGATACTGTTAGACTTTCTAACGCCAGCCCAGCCTACGAGCTGTTAAGACATTGTTCTCGACTTACATCACGTTGAGACATTTTTTCTCATCAGACCTATTACTCAATGGGTAACAGAAATGAATGATAAAAAACTAAAAAAATTATCAACTGAAGGATTCAAACGTTACTTAGGATAGAGTAAGGAGTAGTAGTTTGATGAGAAGGTAGAAATAATCAAACCATCTAATTCTCAGCAATATGAGCGGCTACGCACCTTCATACCACTTTAAAGACTCTGGTAAATGCATATTTGAATATTCAATATGTACCACTCGCCTATGGCTAGGTTGCGTGGCTTTTCTTGAAGAATGAAATAATAAAGGATTCATAAGTAAAATATCACCAGGATTGGCATGACAGGCAACGGCTTCTGAGTTTTCAACAATATCCAGTAGCGCTTTTGAATTCACCCTTCCATAACAGTGGCTACTTGGGATAACTCGCAAAACACCACTTTCAGTATTTGCCACATCAAGATGAACTCTCAACGTCAAGGTATTTGCCAAATACATTTCAGGCGGTTCAACATGAACAATTCCTTGTTTCACACTCCATGGCCCAAAACCTGGTATATCCCGTTTTTCCTTAACTGCAATGGAAGTATCCTGATGCCATGCTACGTTCCAATTTGCTTTTGGTAATTTATCAAAAAACACAGATCGAACCGGTTTTGCTGATTCTCCCAATATTTCTTTTGCAATCGACAGTAATGGAGGTGACAAAGAAAATTGACGAATATAAGGCACTTTGTTCATTAAATTTCTAATGCCGTAGTTATTCATTTCTGCTTCAAATATATCCAGCGTCTGTATCAAACGTTTTACTTCGTCTTCGCCGATAGTATTTTTAAGTAGAAAATAGCCATCTTGTAAGTACTCTGATTTCACTAAAATGTATACTTAATAGTTTGAAGAAAATTAATTTTTCTGATAATAAAAAATGGGGTACACTAAAGTAAATATAAGTTATCCTTGACTGTATCAATTTAGTCAAAGGAATGGAAATTTAATAACTTCCAAAACTTTTCAATCAAACCTGGCAGGCTTTTAAAACCTGCCAGGTCTTGTTTCCAATTTTATTAAAGTCAGAATCTAAAGCATGATTTGCATAAATACTAGGTAAAAATCATGAGCTCACAAAATGTTGTTGTATTGGGGGCATCTCCCAAGCCTGAACGCTACTCCAATCAAGCAGTCCGGCAATTACTTGAACATGGTCACGCTGTATACCCCATTCATCCCACCTGTGATAATATTTATGAACAAACTTGTTATAAGCGTTTAGAAAATGTGCCCGTGAAAGTGGATACTTTAAGTATGTACGTTGGTCCAAAACGTTCATCTGCTTTATTAGACAGCATTTTACAGCTAAAGCCCAAAAGAATTATCATGAATCCAGGTACGGAAAGTGATTTAATCGAAGCACAGGCAACTCAAAATAATATTGAAGTTATTCGTGGCTGTACCTTAGTCATGTTACGTACTCAACAATTTTAATACATAGAAAATGAATGAATCAGAATTATTGGTCAAAATTCGTGGCCTAAGTTTTTCACGTGGGAATCGATGGATTTTCGACCAAGTAGATATGGATATACCTCGGGGGAAAATTACTGCCATTATGGGACCCAGTGGTACCGGTAAAACAACTTTGTTGCGTTTACTTGGTGGACAGTTAAAACCTCAGGCAGGTACCATTGAGGTTGATGGGTTGAATGTGCCAAAATTAGGCACAAAGCTTTTGTATGCTCTGCGTAAGCGCATGGGTATGTTGTTTCAAAGTGGTGCATTGTTGACTGACTTAACTGTATTTGAAAATGTAGCGTTTCCCTTAAGAGAGCATACTGATTTACCGGAATCCTTAATTCACCATTTGGTATTAATGAAATTACAAGCGGTAGGATTAAGAGGGGCACGTACATTAATGCCCAGTGAACTATCTGGAGGAATGGCAAGGCGGGTCGCGCTTGCGAGAGCTTTGGTATTAGACCCCATGATGATTATGTATGATGAGCCTTTTACAGGTCAAGACCCCATTTCTATGGGCGTGTTGGTACGCTTAATTCGTTCAATCAACGATGCTTTAGATGTTACAAGTATTGTGGTTTCTCATGATGTCGCTGAAACTGCACAAATTGCTGATTATATTTATGTCATTTCTGATGGCAAAATTGTGGGAGCAGGTACGCCTGCCGAACTAAATGCAACTGATTCTGCCTGGGTAAAACAATTTATGCAGGCTGAATCTGATGGGCCAGTTCCCTTTCATTATCCTGCATCAAACGACTATAAGTCAGAATTACTGGGTAGCTTATAATTTTATACTACAGACAGACAAACTTTCTAATTTCCAAATGTTATGTTATGGCGAAGTTACAAACTCTGTCCAGCCCAAAATAATTAAAATCTGACAATAACTCAAGTGAACAACCGCCGGCTAAAGCCGGTGGCTTCGAGTAACAGCTAAAGCGGGTATATTCAGCTAAAGCAGACTCAAAGTGTTCAGCATTCTATTTGAAAATCGTCATCGTCATGCTTTTGATTGTCCAAGTATATTCTAATTACTTCGTCAGTAACATTACCACGACTATGAACAAAGTAGCCTCTAGCCATGACGCCTCCAAAATGTCTTTTTCAAATGTTCAAATTTGGACAACGCTTTAAATGAAGATTTTCCTTTTAATTTTTGGGCTAGTCGACTAATGGCCACTTGTGGAGGAATGAATAACAACAAATGCACGTGGTCTTTGGATACATACCCTTTGAGTATATCAACTTTCATTTTGCTACACTCTTCGCGAATACTCTCTCTTATGAACGTGGCTACTTCCCCTTTGAGAACTTTTTTGCGATACTTTGTTATCCACACTACGTGAATATGTATCGAAAACCTTGTATGTGAGCCATGTCTATAGTCCATTTTGCTATTATACTATTATTCCTTACGCTAAAGCTTTTCACCTAAAGGTGAGGGTTTTAACCCTCCCAAAAGGAGACAATAAAATAGCGAATTCCTTTAGCAAATGATGAGCACCCAGGGTGCAAGTCATTTCAACCGATTGTTGTTTGGTGGGAACATAGCCCCACTCTAGTAGAATCGCTTGAACTGCTGCTAAATGCTCTTTGCGAACTAAAATGTCCATATCAATCATGGCTCGTAAAGCTAAATCACGATAAACTGTTTAGGTCAAATGCAGCCCTTTTAAAAGGATTACATCAATGTCTTTCTTTTCTAACTCTGCCAATAATCTTACCAGTTCACGATAATGGTTTAGATTATGATTGGCGATACCTTTGAGTCGAGCTAATATTGTTTGACCCACCGTTTCAGGTAATCGTTCACTTAATCCCAAGAATTTTAATTTTTGCCACAACAATGGCGTGATTTTATGGAGTCTTGCTTGGGCAATAAGTGCTTTCCAGTCACTTTCGGACAAAGGAGCAAGTTGTTTCCAAATTTGGTCAGTGCTATTACTATGAGCAAAAATATCAAGTAGAATAGAGCTATTCATTTATGGATTCTTCTAGAAAAAGTAAATTATCATAGCTTAATTAAGTCAGCCAATTCAGTTAAACTAAAAAACTCAGCATGACCATTCCCAAGGAAAGCAAAATCAGTTGGTATTTCCTGAGTGGTCTAATTTTTTCTGAATAAACGATCAGCATAAAAAACATGACATACAAAATTGGTATTAACAAGGTTATGCGGCGCAATCTGATGAACAAATTTAAAGAAATTTATCGCAATACATTTGGTATCAAAACCAAATATTCTTTCACCATATAACCGATTTATTACGTGCGTTTCACACCGCAGGTATTCGGAAAATTCTTCTGTTTAAGAGATATGTCTGTCCAAACTGCTTTACAATTTATCCAACAACTGCGTGGGGATGAGGAGCTAAAAAAACGATTGTTAGCCCTTAATGATTACGCCAATTTAGAAAGCTTTGTAAAACTGGGTACTGAAGTTGGGCTAACTTTTACGCTTGAAGAACTGAAAACCGCGCACAAACATGATTGGACAATGCGCTGGTTGCTGTATAACCGCTGAATCATGCATTGAGTGGGGGCCACTGCGTTCTACTCTTGATTTAAAAGGAGCTGGTAACGATTTTAAACCATGCCCAAGAAAACCGTCTTCCCATTCTAAAGCGTCTGTTGTTAAGGACAGCCGAGGGAAACTGCGTACCAGCGTACCCACGGTAATTTCTGCCACTAATTTAGCCAAGTGCCTCCCAATACAGATATGAATTCCCTTCCCAAAAGAAAGATGAGGATTGGGTTCACGTCTAATGTCAAATTTGTCAGGATCGGGAAATTGAGCTGGATCTCGATTGGCAGCACCTATGAGACAATTGACTATTTCACCTTTACAAATAGTTTGATTTAAGAGTTGAATATCAGATAATGCGGTACGCGATACACCCTGCACTGGGCTATCATAGCGCAAGCCTTCAGCAATAGTCATTTCTATCAGAGTGGAATCGGCTTGTAGTAGCTGTAACTGTTCTGGATGATTCAGTAAAGTTAGAATGCTGATGCCAATTAAATGGCTAGTCGTAACATGTCCGGCAAAAAACATTAGAATACAATTTGCCACAAGTTCATCTTCACTCAATTGGTCTCCAATTTCTGCCTTAATGAATGTACTAATGAGGTTGTCTTGTAATTCTGAATCATTGCGGCATTTAACAATCCAATGACGAAAGTATTCAGCTAAATCCGCAATCGCCAACAATCCTTTCTCATTGGCGATTGGAGTAACGTCTAAATCTGCCACCGAGGATAAACTATCCAACCATTGCTTAAAGTTGGAATGCCATTCTTGTGGTGGAATGCCCAATATCTTGTTGAAGTTTAAATCAAGGGCGAGCGGATAAGCAAAATCGTTAATAATATCCATTTTGCCAGATTCTTTAACCCGTTCAATGAGTGCGTCAACCTTTGTCTGAATGTGTGCTCGCAAAGTTTGAATTCGTGTTTGCGTGAAGGTTTTACGCAATAAGCGACGAAGTCTATTATGATCTGGAGGATTTCTCAGCACTAACCACAACTTCATCAATTTTTGACTTTCATCCCGTAGAGACAAAAGGCGTTTAATGGATGTTTGGTTTGCAGCAACCTCTATCTTTGCCAGTTTTTGCTCTGAACGACCAAAGTGCCGATTGTTTAGCACTTCAATAATATCAGCGTAGCGTGTCAGCACCCAATCTTTTCGTTCAGGGCAATAGTGGAGAGGATCGTGAGTCCGCAAGTAGTGATAAGTGGGATAAGGGTTAGCACGAAATTCTGCTGAGCGCGGATTAAAGGGTAACGGCATTGTTTTTTGAGTCATCTGTTGTTACACCTCAAGTTGCAATAATATCAATGAGGGGAAATGAGTGGCACCAGCTAATGGGCGATGGCAGTGCTAAATTTATAAGACTGCGAAGGGTGCCCAATTGTCCAGGTGGTTCACGAACACCATAAACGCGATCCAGATTTTGCTTCCACAGGACAATAGTTCGCAGCGAGTAAAATCGCCGGTTTTGTATTGATTGAATTTTCCAACCAGCGGCTTCCACAGCATGAACTAGTTCAGACACGGTGCAAAGCTCTATAGAGCCACCAAAAGTCACTTTTTCTCCCAAATAATCGTCAGCGGCACAACTTTCTGATAGAATTAAGCGAGAGGTGCCTGAACGCAATTGGCTCAGCAGTTGGATTTTGTTGCGAATATGGGAAATCATTTCTAGGGAGAATATGACATCATAATCGTTGGGTAATTCATTTTGTTCTTGTTCCAAATCTTGCTGCCATACATTTAAGCCCAAATGCTGACAATATTCTATTTGTGCCGTACTTAATGTGATTCCAGTTACCAAACAATCCTGTTCTACTATGAAATTTGTTCTAATCGCGCATTTTTTGGTGTTTGAGTTTTTCCCATTGTTCAAACTCGGGAAAGCAGCGCTTCATCTGTATTTCCAACC
>JADGDF010000004.1 GCA_016745055.1 Thiotrichaceae bacterium
GGCTAACATTCCTTTAATTTCGTCGTTCTCTTCCATTGAGATTCCTAATTTTCCTAAAACGTCTTCAAATGTACTAATTTCATCTATCATCCTTGCTTTTAAAGCCTGCTCTGCATTAAGCACATCACCTTGTCCAAATTCATTTTGAACATGGGCAATACTTACACCACGAAAGCGGCTTAAATCTGCATGAAAAAATGATTCTAAGTGATCAATTTTTTCCTTAACGCCTTGCTTCCAATCTTTATCACCTGCGTTTAAATGCTTTTTTGGGGCATATTTAGAGGTAATAATAAGTTTTTTGTTATCATTAACATAACTAGCATGTAATACACCCACGCTACCAATAAAAGCGGTTTTCCCTGCATATGACTTAGTTGTTGCGGACTGCAACCAATAACCCGCGCTTGCTGATAAGCTTGTAGCGTAAGAATAAATGGGCTTTGTTTGACGTGCCTGGTAAATCATATTGGCAAATTCAGCAACCCCACCTACCTCACCACCAGGGCTATCAACCTCAAAGAGTATTGACTTTACGCGCTTGTTCTTAACTGCTTGCTCTAACTCTTTGGCTAACATTTCTATGCTTGACCCAAAAAACAACGAATATAAAGATGTATGCTGAAAAATAACGCCACGAATGGGAATAACGGCAACACCACCCCTTATGGTAGTAAGCCAAGAATTATTAAGCGGCTTTCCGAATTCCTTGCTGACTGCTAGTATCTTGCTCAGTGTCAGCAGGTGGCTTTCCTGAATTGCCCAATATTTGTTGGTCAAGTTCATATTTTTTATCAAATTCTCTATCAGCGACAATTTGCATCATTGTCTGTTCTGGGTCGCGGTTTTCACTGCGTATAACTTCGGTGCGCGACATTAACTTGTTGTCAATAGCCATGACTTTCCAACCAATATCTTTGGTTGGGTCAATATTTTGCACAACGGGGGCGCTGTAAATTGCGTTGGTAATACTTGATAAGTCAACATCTTTAGGTATTTTAATTTGGCCGTATAGAATTACGACCTTTATCCACCTTTTATATATTTTTTCAACAAGACGAGCAGCATCCCTAGCTCTTGGATGAGTTATCATATGCGCATCAATTGCCTTCATACGTTCTGAACTGTATGAGCCATCATAGTTTCGCGTGACAGCAGCCTCAGTAGCGCCCACACCTACAGAAATCATTTTAAAATTGTGATTAACGAATGCTTGCAACCCAGAGTTTGGGCGGCCGTTTGGGTTAACTATCTCAACAATTTCACCAGGCAATAAATTGTCAAAGAACATTCCTGGTTCAAAGAAGAAATCACGCGTATCTTCCTCTGGATTGTATTCTTGGCCGGTGCTGACAGGCATTTCTTTGTCACGTCGAATTTGCCCCATCAGTGCAGCCGCCATTTTTGCTGCTGTTCTTTCAAACATTTCATAGTCATCAGTATCCATAATGCGTTTGATGACTGGATGAAAGATGCTAACCCCGCGCGTTTGACGTATACGACGGGTAAGTTTTAGATGTAAAACTTCACTAGCAGGAACAAAGTAATAATCACGTTGCCAAGTTTCTGAAGGATGGTTTGCGTAAAAGTAATAACCTAGCGGCTTACCAAACGGGCTTTTTTTTACTCCTTGAATAACTCGATTATCAACATCGTCGAAATCTATGGGACAACATTCAGTTTCAATTAATTCCAAACTGAGAGGAGTATCAGATTCATGGTCAAAATCGTATCCTTCAATAAATCTAAGGAATATCTCTCCATCTCGATAATAGGTTCGGGCGGCTCGATTGAATATTTGAAAGCCGCTAAACTCTCCCGTCACTTCACAAGTGGCCAGCCATTTGTTAAACTCAATCTTAAGGCATTGATTTAGCTCAATATGCGGTGTGCCATTTTTGTTTTTTACAAGTGGTATCACACCATTATCAGAGGTCACAGTGCGTGTAACTAACCAATCCAGTAGACCAACAGAAGCATCGTGATTCTCTTCAAGCCACCGTGCTTTTTGCACCAATGGCCATTGTGAAAATCGCACATTCTGATCAGGAGAGTATGAGTCGTAATAGCGTTTACGGGTTGTCTTATGTGTAAAAGCGCCCTCATACATCGCTTTAAAAGGCGATCCTGTCTTTGGATTGATAATTAAACCGTCTACCGCAGTCTACCTATTGAGTATTTTTTAGGGGCAGGACGACCATTAATTTGTGATTCTAATCGTGCTAATTGATTTTCTAGGTTTAAAATTTCCTGGTTTACCTGGTGCAAATCGACGTGAGTCACTGATGTGGTTTGATTTGGCAAGCCAAGGGAGTAAGCCTGCCCTTGGGTTAAATTTGCCTTAGTCGTTTTCCACGCTTCTAATTCTTCTAATGTTTTAATATAATGGTGAAATAGCGAGATTTTTCTATCAAGTAATACAATGTTTTCAATTGTGACTTGATATGTCGTTTCATAGACAGTAACTTCACTACCGTTTTGCAACTCTGTGAGCGCACTTTGGTAAAGTGTTTTTAGGGATTCAGCGGTTTCTTTGGTAATCATAAAGAGTAAGCGATAAAAGAACCTTCTATCCGAGGCATGGATGCATAGAAGTTTACAACCTGATTCCTGACGCTATATAATCTCTGACTATTAAACTCTTGACGATAATTTATTTCGTCTCTGTCTAATTCTTTTACCCCGTTTTCTAAATGGTCAGTTTTACAAAATATTTTATGTTGCCAACACTTTTTATATATCTCTCTTATTTGAAAGATAAGCTCTTTCTCAAATTTATCCTTTATCCATATCGTTTTTAGCGTATTTCTCTCAGGCTTACGTCCTGTTATTTGATAGATCATATGCTTTGTTTGTGTTGCATGATAATCAAAAAACTCGACAAGTGATGAAGCCTCTTTCTCAAGTGATTTACCACTATTTAATTCATCAAAGCTATAAACGTTAAGAATGCTTTCTTTTGCTAGCTGAAAAGCTAAGTCATAAAAATTGATCATCAATAATAACCCAGAGGTTTATCAGAAAAGACAGTATTTGCTATACCATGCAGCCCTAATTCTGATTTAATCAAAAAGCTAAAGTGATGACGAGCAATAAGAAAGTTCGGCCTGGACGCAAAAGTAATTTCTTTTAAACCACCTGCCCAATCTACATCCGGAACCCCTTCACCTAAAAAATCGGAAAAGAAATTCTTTTTTTCAATTTCATCAAGAAGATAAATGGCATATTCTTCTATATCAGCATCGTCTTTTTCGTGAGATAAGTGGTTGTAACAACCTGACGCACATCGTAATATTCTTAGCCACGCTTTTATTTCATCTAGTGCAGCGTCATAAATATTCCATGAATCACTTTCTTCAATCAATATTGCCTCCAGATACTCAACTAAAACAACTCAGGTTTTAATTCTTTCACTTTAGTGGTAACAAAATACTGCAATGTCTTGAAATTAATTGTTGGATTTTTCATCTTTTTGATGAAGTTCCACAGTTCCTCATTCACCAAATCGTAATATACTGTCTGGAATAATCTACTAATAAACTTAGAACTCCATCCGCCTGCTTCATTCTGTATTTTTTGATACACTTTATTTACAAAGTGTTCAGTTATATACTGCTCACAAATAGCAATTTCTACCATTTCAATCGTTTTTTCGGGCTTAACACCTTTTGATGCTTTAAAATCAGAAGAAATAAACTTAGCCCAAACAGTGTTATTAAAACAATTATTAAAATTATAGTTTTTAACTACAATGCCTTCACCAGCACCATCAGTTAGCAAGAAATTATTCTTTTCCAAACAGTCAAGCAATTGTTCATAACGTGGATTTTCCATTTGGCAAAGTAGGGGAATAGAGGGTATATCAAATTCATCTAGCAAAGGTTTGTAAGTGTCGTAAGAAAGGTACTGTTCCAAGTCATCATCAAAAACATCAAAAACATAGAACTTACGCCATGCGCTTTGCTCATAATTTCTGATCGTATGAGGTACCAACCATTCACCATATAGTCTTAACTTTTTGTGTTTGTTAAAGAAACCTAAATATTTTTCATTATTTTTGATAAAAGAGAAGAAACCCACATTATCTTCCTCATTTGAAAGCTGACGATTTCTACTGCCAGCAGCAATAGTTGACTGTTCACTTAACCAAACAGAACCATTTGTACCATCAAGTTTAGGAAAAATGTAACAGGTGCCTTTTTCAATTCCTGTTACCTCGTCATTCCCCCATCTTTCAACATGCATGAATTTTCTAAAATTATCCAACTAATTAAACCCCTTTCCTAAATCATTTGAAATCGCTTGCATGGTTTGTTTAATTACCTCAACATGGAGAGCATCCAAATAATCAAAATGCAATTCAATTACCGCGAGAACGTTACCATTGGGTGCTAATAGTATTTGGGTACAAATATGATTTACTTGTTTGTGTAAGTACCATTTTGATAACGTACTGTCTTTTGTGAAATTACGTCGTGGAACGCTTAAAAATGTTTCTGCATACAAAGAATCGAATGGATAGGGGAGCCTTTCAATTTCAATACTTTGCAAATCACTCAATAGCTGACTCCCCTTACAGCACTCTGCAATAGCACTGAGTTTATATAGGCTTAATCCATCACTAGAATATTCACCGTTGTGTACACGATAAATAATGCAGCGCTGAACTTGAGTGGTTTCCAAAATCTGGTTAAACAGTTTTTCTGCAACAACATTTGCAGTTCTGACTACTTTTAATTGCGCCCCTATATTTTGTTTCACAGTGGGCGTTATCTCTAAAATTTGAGCAATATGTGTGCGTAATTCAGGGTCGTTTTTAATTCTATTACGATTTAGATAAATATCGTTTCTAACTAAGAATTTTTTAAAACCATCACTGGTTAGTTTTTCATAAATTTGCTTTCTGTACTTAAACGCAATAAGAAAAAGAGCAAAAAATAGCCCGCCTTGCGAATAAACATTCCAAAAAATACCTAAATCCATTACCCTGCATTCACCTCTGCACTAATTTTTGTTTTATAGCCACTTGAGTCAAACGTATGAGTCGCCTGTGTTATTATCCAAGGGGATAATGCGCATAATTCAGGTCTAAACATCACTAAAATCAAATCCATTTCTGCACGTACCTTTGGATCGCCTGGAATGCTTAGACTGCATTTTCCCGTACCACGACCTAGCTGCTTTAATTTATTAGCCGCTTTCATTTTTGCGTGGGCTTTAGTTATTTGTCTTTCTTTAACCTCAAAAAACGGCTCACTACCAACCGTCTCGTAAACGCGCCCGTCTATTGTTTCTCTATTTTCCCAATAGGTTTTTACACCTTTGTATTTGGGGCGGCTATCAATGTCAGAGCCGTTTAAAGTGGTTGCCACATAGCTACCGTATTGCAACATTTTTTGACCACGATCTACCGTTACCACTCCGTTTGTCTTTTCACGGGGCTTAAATAGGATTTTTTTATCCTGCAATTTCGCATAACAATCGTGTTGTTCAGCTAACCTAGAAACAAAGTTAATATCACTTTCTTCTGTTTGGTCAAGGTGGGAATAACCTATACCCGCAACATCCCCATCAACCTCGGCGCTATAACCATTTCTTCCCGCAATTTGACCGATTACCCCACCTAAAGTAGGTTCATCGTAAAATTCGGTTCTGGGCTTTTTGATTTCATTGTTGTGCGTCATTAAGGCACGGGCGGTAAATGAAATCGTTGCACCTGAGTTTGTGTCATCGCATTTAACGCTATCAATTTCAAACGTCCCCATATTCATGAGAAACGTTTCTTTGTAGCCTAATTCAACTTGAATAATTTGACCTTTAGGTGGCCATTCCAATGAGTAATCGCGATCACTTAATTTAATCGTGGTTTTGTCGGACTTAATACCCGCAGCATCATCCACTGATACAGAGATTAGTCGTTTATTCGCGGCCTGACTTAACCCTGGTACTCTAACGATGGGTGTTAAGTTAGTAGTGGCCATTCAGAATCAGCGCTTCCTCGCTGTGTTCGTTTTGACCGTTATTAATAATAATCGTTTCGTTTTGGATTGTGATGCCGGCTGGCCATTTTTTAGATAAGTCTTGTAACTGTTGAACCGTTTCAAAGTCCTTTTCAGGAAGCGGCTCTTTTTTTTGTAAATGCCAACAGCCTTCATTAATAAAACTAAAACCTAACTTCTCTAACTTTCTTAACTCTAAGTCATCATTGTCGTGATATAGCGTTTTTGTTGTTTCTAATCTAAATTCTGTGTTCACGCTGCTAATAAATTTGGTTGTGCCTTGTCAATTCACTCTTTTGCAATATCAAAGTATTCTTTGTCTATTTCCATACCAATGAACTGTCTTTTAAAGTAAAAGTCCCGCAAAGTCTAATTATTATGTAATGTTTTTATTGCTGATAAAATTTCATAAGCTACTTGCGGTACTATTGCATTACCTAGTGCTTTTAATCTATCTTTGTCCATTCTTGAGGGTATCCCATTAGCTCTTCCCCATCTTCTGGGGTAAGTAGTTTCCCGTGGATCGAATACCACGCGAAAGGAAGATTGCCTGTCCGAGTCAACCGTTCTTTTTTCCTTAATATCATCCCAAAACCTGTTATTGCTGATGCTGTTAGCGTTGGCAATAATCCATATTCTATCTCTTCTGTGGGGAGCATCTTTGGCACAAGCTGGAATAACAAACGATTGCACGGCGTAACCTTGGCTTTCCAAATCAGAACACACCTCTTTGAATCCCAATGTGATGTGCCCAATAACATTTTCACAAACAACCCAAGAGGGTTTTGCGGATTTAATAATTTTAAGCATTTCCGGCCAGAGGTGACGGTTATCTTCTTTGCCTCTGCGCTTCCCTGCTGTACTAAACGGTTGACAAGGATATCCCCCTGTAATAAGGTCAATACCTTTAAATCCTTTTCCATTTAAAAATTTTATATCCTCGTGTATTAGTATATTGGGGAAATTTTTATGTAATATTTTTTTTGCAAATTCATCAATTTCACAAAATGCTATTGTTTCTATTCCAGCCCACTTTGCTGCTAATGCAAAACCACCTATACCACTAAATAAATCTAAATGCTGCATTTATTAAATTCTAAAATCAAATCAATCATCAAACAACTTGACCTTTCTCTCTTTAACAGGAATCAAAAACTCATTAGGAAGATCAGGTAAAAATATTTTCACACCTGCCTCATAATGTGCCCCTAATTCTGCTAATCCTTGATTATAATCATGCGTCAATACATAATCTAAAGCGTCATGCGTATACGTGGGATAAAAACGATGACAAATTGCATCTAAAACATCATCATCCTGTGTGGTATACCAACTCGCCATTATGCGTATTTTTCCAGCGTAATTGTAAAAGTAACAACCTGGGCACGACCGTCATCCATAAGTCGAGTATGACCATCACTAATATCAAGGCATAAATATTTGCCCAAATTCTTGCCATAACCTGTCACCAGCGCATAAGGAATCATTTCATCAGCCTTGGCCCGCAATTGGTCAAGGGCATTCATATTGCCACCTAGCACAGGGTAATATTTTCCTGCAAGTGTGATTTTATGGACGCCTTTACCAATCGCTTGCTGAGACTCTGGATTGCCAAGTAACTTATGATTCCCGTATCTATAATTCGTTTTCTTATTTATCTTCTCAGCTGAGATTTCATAAGCACTAAACTTAATCCCTGCATACACATATTGCGTGTCAACTTTAGCCATTTATGCGCTTACATAAACTATTGCACTCAGTTTCATAATTATTATTTGTTCTTGTTAAGGTAAATCTATTTATTTTCTATTTTAAAATAAAACTAAAACGGTTTTGTGGGCAAATTTGCCCACAAAAAAATAATTACAATGTTTTAAAATAGTGAGAAATGAAAGGTATGAATAGAGTAACAAGTCAATGGATTGAAGGTAACAATCACTTAGAACAATCATTAGAAGATATTGTTACTACACCCAAAGGCACAAGAGTTCTAGCAAGAAATTATGGCATTGATACAGAATTAGTTGACCGTCCTATGGACTATCAGTCACTAGGCGGTTGGACATATGCAACCGTTGAGGCATTAGAAAACTCAAACGAGCCAAGGGTTGAATTAGATAAAATTCAATTAAACATGGTCAGCAAGAATGGTGAATTGGGATTTACAATGCATTTAAACGAAAACCAGACACCAGACTTAAAAGGCGTTATTCAAGAAGAATTTAAAAAAGGCGGAATTAAGTATAACTTGCCAGAGCCCGTAACAAAGCCTTTATCTGTTGAACAAGTTGATGTGAGTGTATTGGTTACATAAAAATAATAAATGACCAACTACACAACCCCATTTGATGTAATCAATCAAGGTGACTTGCCACCACCAGAAGTCATCAAAAGTTTAAGCACTGAAGAAACACTTAATCACTTATTATCTTATTTTAGGACATTAGCGCCAGAATACACTGCGATAACGCAAGATGATCCGCTTTACAAGTTTGTTCAGTTAAGCACCTACATCCTGACCCTAAAAAAAC
Source organism: Thiotrichaceae bacterium (assembly GCA_016745055.1). Lineage (GTDB taxonomy): Bacteria > Pseudomonadota > Gammaproteobacteria > Beggiatoales > Beggiatoaceae > JADGDF01. The sequence goes on from JADGDF010000004.1 coordinate 8,531, forward strand.
AAGAGATTAATGATGCTTCAAAAGGATTGATGCTTGCTTATGCAAAAGGTGGAGACTTAGACCATGTAGGCTTTAATCGCGGGGTACAACGGCTTGAATTTTCAGATGGCACAAAAGAAAGTGACGATGCATTTAGAGAACGCATACGCATCAGTCCAGAAAGCTATACAACGGCTGGAAGCGAAGGTTCCTATTGGTATTGGGCAAAATCAGCCGATGCATTAGTTAAAGCTATTGACGTTCACAGCCCCAAGCATGATTTAACCATCACTAAAATTGCTAGTGACCTGCATGGCAAAGAAATACAGGCAATAAAAGATTACATCACAGAATTATTCAAACAGCTTTTTAGAGTTGAAATTACGGTACTAAGTCATGAAGGTGATGGTACTGCAACAGAAGAATTACTTACAATTGTATTCAATGCTGTTGACGCTGACAGAAGGCGACCCATTTCTGACTATGTAGTGATCAAAAGTGCATCAATTACCTATTACAAAATTGATGCTGAATTATTTTTTTATGAAGGGTTTGATACGAATTACGTACTTGAACTCGCAAAAACACGACTCACAGAGTACGTAAACCAACTGCATACGTTGGGACATAATATCCCTGAAAGCGGCATACACGCCGCTCTACAAGTGACAGGCGTTAAACGTGTTGCCTCCCAAATTTCAGTGTTAGAGGGAGAAACCTATGTACCTGTGACAGATAAAGATTATGTTTTTATAGACAGAGACCAGGCTGGTTTCTGTGAAGAAATGAATATTGTGAAGGGTTCAACGGATGAATGAAGTACAGTTAACATTTAAAAAAAAATCAAAATTTGAATTGGGTTTGTTTGGTGTACAAACGGCTTGGAGGGCTTACCGTTGGTTTAAGAAATCAACGGAAGATAAAAATATCAGCGACCGAATTTCACCAGCATTATTTGACAAAGTAGTATCGCCTGCCATTTTTGACTTAACCGACGGTAAAGTTAATGCGATATGGACTATTACGCACGATTTGGAAGTAAATACTCCAGAAAAATTTAGCTGGTGGAAAATTGCAGGCATTGCTTATGATTTAATCATGTCAGCAAAAGATTGGTACGATAAGTCGTATAAAGACGGCGAGTTAAGCATGGGTGAAGTTGAATCATTTGTTAATCATATTGTATTTAAAACCTTGGAAAAGGTAATAGGGCGCTATCATTTTAAATTTCAATTGAAATCTGTGACCAAATATGCTAAAAACAACAAAGATTATTAACTATAGAAGAATTACTTATGTATTGCAAAGATTGCTCATGGCGCGACAAAGAGAGTTACTGTCAGAATGAATATTTACACCAGGATGAATATGATTTTCACTATTTAAGCGAAAAAGAACAATCTTTTTGCCTTGTTTACCAACATTATTCTGGTGGATATTCTAAAGTTAGTAATTACTTTGGATGCATACATTTTAAAGGAAAAGACAAGGATGTGTAGACACGTATGGATCGTGAGCAGGCTGTAACCCTGTTCCTAATGGCAATCTAGGTTCGATTCCTAGCATATCCACCAAATTTAGAGGGTCGCATGTGGCGTACTTATCGGCCTTGAAAACCGTGATGACTAATTAAAGTTGTAAGGGTTCAACTCCCTTACCCTCTGCCAAACTAAAAGAAAGTAATCTATTCTAGTGAATAGGCCTGTTTGCTAAACAGAGTGAGCATTTTATGCTTTTGGTGCAATTCCAATGCCTTCTGCCACTATTTTCAAATAACTAATAATAAATAAGGACTGGTAGCTCAGTTGGTAGAGCTGATGGTTGAAGCCCATTGAGTCGAAGGTTCGACTCCTTCCTAGTCCAAAACGAAGTATAAGGCCTGTAGCCTTTGAATATTTCAGAGACTTACCTGAATTATATTTTGATTCAATTTGACCAATAAAATCAAATCCCTTCTTCCACGCAACGCAACCGACCTTGAGTACGATTTAGAAGAAACCATCCGCGTTGCACTGGACGAATTACCCATTCAATCTATCAAGACACTCAAAAATCCGTGGGAATGCCCCATAGAATTTTTGCCTTGGTTAGCATCTGAATTTTCAGTGGATGAATGGGATAGCGAATGGCCTGAAGAAAAACAACGCGCCGTTGTAGCTGATTCGCTTGAAATTCATAGACACAAAGGGCCGGTGTGGGCGGTTAAGCGAGCGCTTGCATTAGCGGACGCTGAGAATGCTGTTTTAACTGAGTGGTTTCAACAAGGCGGGAGTGGCATACCAGGTACATTTTGGATTACATTACCCGCCTCGCACCCTGCACTAGCAACAAAACAAGCGCAACGTACTATACAGAAATTGGTTAATGCTGCTAAATCAGTATCAAGACAAAGACGCTTGATTGCCCATGAAGACATGAGTATGGATGTTTGGAGGCAACCGCAAGGTAGCATCATGGGAGATGGACGTGATACGAAAGAACCAAAATTCATGTTTCAATTTAACATGGATATTCCAAGTCCAAGCCTCTTATTAACCGCCCACGCTAAACAAAATAAGCCACTGCCAACACATTTTGCTGGCAATAATCCAACTCCAACATTTAGTCTATTTGCAACCAATTGCAGAGAAAATAAACCCGTAACATGCGGTTGTCTCTCTGTTTTTAAACGAGAAATACCAGAGGGTGAATTATCCCCTGGTGGCGTAACCTGGCAAGCATTTGGGAATTTGGCATTACGCACCGCACTATTCTCTCAAGGGAATAATGAAACGGCAAAAATTTATATCGAATCAACGGGCGCTATACCGGCTCCCACATTTTTATTAAACGCCATTGGCAAACAAACCAAACCGTTGTCCACCTGTTTTAGTGGAAGTTTTAAAACACAAGGTGGTTTTCTATCAAGAAATGCCTCCACAAGAATAGAAATTACGGGCGATCATACGAATGTCTTTACCCGTCAAATACCACAAGGTGATATTCATCCTGGTGGTGTCACTGTTAACTTTTCTCAAAATATAAAACCGCACGGAAGCGTATTGTTTCAAGGAAGAAACACCTCCGTTTACTCTCATTTTCAAAGCAATAAAAACACACCTGCAATCGCAATGATTGCCGTTGGACGTTATTAAAAGGACTTAATAACCCACATGAGCATTCTTACCGTTACCACGGTAGGAAAGGCAAAGATTTTGGACGCGCTGCATAATGGCGTTCCCGTCCCCGCTATTGAAGCTATTTCATACAGTGATGATGTTCCCCCCGCCGATCCTGCCACTTATAAAGATATTACTGACATTGGCAACGAGGTTTATCGTGGAAACGTAATTCTCGTTGATCGTGTTTCTCCTGAAGTTATGCACATTTCAGGGGACACCCCTGTTGACCAAGCATTCAGGATAAGAAACGTCAAAATAATTGATTCCCAAAATGATGTAATCGCCTACACCCCTTACATGCCAGAAGACGATGGTTTTTACAAAGGGGCAGGGTTGGCTTGGGAGGTTAAATTAACTCTTTCTCAAGAAGAGGGTAATGCTGAAATCACCTTTAATTATAGCCCCTTAGATATTGTCAGTGTCACCAATCAAATTGTCACAGATGCGCAAACACAAATGGATTTGTATTTACAAGCGCATTTATTAGAGCAAATCAAATTATTAAGCTCACAAGGCTTGACACTCATTAGAAATATTATGGAAGTCAACAAGCTTAAACAGATTCAAGGATTGATATGAGTTGTACATCAATTGACACAGCGGTTGACCAAATTACTGGTGATCGCAATAGTATTGCCCAAATAGTAAACAATTTTGTCTCCATTGCCACTGGCGATGAAAACACGGATGTTGTATTTAATTTAGGTTCAGAGCATACCGTCCCATCCATCAGTAAAAAGTTAAGCCAATTAGATGCGGCTGGGCTAGCTGATATTAAAACCATTCAAGCACAAACAAAAGCAGTGCAATCAGGACTTATCCAACAAGCTGAAAAGCTGAATGCATCACTAAGAATTGCCAATAATCAATCACCTTATTGGGAAACTTTAGATTTATCTGATGATAACAGTCCTGACTTAGATAAAACTAACCTGTTTTGGGACGCTCATGTGGAAGCGGGCGCTATTCGCTTTGATTTTGCTGTAGAACAACCAGTTGTTTTAAATAGGCAATACGAAACTGATGGTAAAAAGATTGGTGATTGGTTAATGCCGAGTTATGTAGAAACAACACATAATCTTTATATCAGTGCATTACCCGCCGCTAACGATGCCACAACAACGCAAGAGAATGTGGCTAAATACGGCGCTATCACTCGTACTGTCACCCTGGCGATTAGAAATTACCACCGTTATTACTATGGTCACTACTACTACTGGTATCGTCGTTATTTAGGCGCTTATGCTTACACGACAATTCAAACTACAACAGTAACAGAAGGTTTAACCAATTCGTTAAGCGCTCAATCGTTCCAAATTGACAGTGAGAAAGTGTTGTTGGGCGTTAATATGTTGGTTAAAAATCCTGGGGGTACAAAAGCAACAGCTAACCCTAAAGTTATGCTAGTTGAGAATAGCTTAGGTATGCCTGTCTTAACCAATGTATTAGCCAAAGGAACGCTTTACGACAATGTGGCAGCGGCATCCTCAGATAATGCAGTCCTGGTTCGCTTTGATATGGACGTACCAAACATATTACGTGCAAACAAGTCCTATTCCATTGTTGCACAAGCTGAAGGTGAGTCTACTTGGGAAATTTGGTATAACGACAACGAAAATAACACTGGGCAAATTTTTTATACCCAAGACGGTGATTTCTGGACAGCAGATTTAGGTAAAGACTTTATCATTCAATTGATTGTTGCTAATTTTGGAGAAGGTTTTGCCGAATCTATTATACCAATGGGCAATATGTCAGTCAGTGATGGATTTAGTTCTGCAAACATGACGAAATATGCAGAATTACCTACAAGCTACGATGTCACCATTGAAATCGAAACCAGTAATGGGGTTTGGAATGATGTTGCTATTGTGGATTCATTAGGATCACAACCCTCTTCTGTCAATATTCGTGCGCGGTTTGAAGGTGAGCGCTACGTAGCTCCACTATTAGATACAAAAAACAGCAAGTTAACGGGCTTTCGTCCACGAAAAAGCTTGACGTTTTATTCTTCTGAACAAAATGTGCCAAATTTAAGCGGTACCTTAGAAGTGACGTATAACTTGGAAGGATTTGACGAAACTGATGAAGGCACAGGGCCTATGCATACGTTCACACCACAAATCCAGGTTGATGGTGAAACGGTTGCGCCCCTAGTTACAACCCTCTCTGGTGAACCAGATGATCAAGGTATTACGCAATTTATTTGCGTATACGACTTACCTGTTGACACCACAACATACAAACACTTCTTGCAAGCAACAACCCTGCTTGCCACGAAGACGTTTGACATTACAACTCCTATCGTTTCTAAACAAGTGGGGTAAACATGGCAGAATTACCTCAACTTGTTGAAGAATTAAACAATGACCATCGTTTAGGCGCTGAGTTACTGGAAAAACTACCTGAATTCTTTACCAAGAATAAAGATATTGAATTTAAAGAGGTAGAACCTGGCACAACAATTACCGTGCCTAGTTTCCCTAAAATAGACGCTCAGATAGCTGATTCTGACGTAGGGAAAATTAGACGTAAAACACAGGCAACTGCGAATGCAACAAATGGGTTGGTTGTTCAATACCATACTATTGCACGAGAAATTAAACAGTCGTTCAATCTGATTGGTGCCAATCTTATTGATTTCGTTGCTGATGCAAACAAAGACCACTTTTATAATGCGGAAGAATCACCAGAAAGCGTACGGTTTGATTTTGCGGCAGAAGATACAATTAATCTTGACCGTCGATACAACACTGATGGCACTAAAATTCAGGATATTTTATTACCTAAGCATGAACAACGTATTGTCTCTAAATTAGGAAATAACACAGAGGGTGCAGTTGTTAGTGATGTGGTTGTTGGGAATGTTGGGTACAATTTAAATCAAGTTAATAACTATCAAACCGCTAGCATTGGAAATACAGCAATCAGTTCAGTGCCTGCAAGCAGTAGCGGATTTATCAGCTCTATTTTTCTGAAAGTTAATACTGATTTTTCAGCAAGAATATTCACATTGAAAGTTTTTGCCAGAGGTACAAGTACTTACTTCACCATGCTCCAAAGTATGGTTGTAACATTACCTGCAGGAACGGGTTTAATTGAGGGTATCTTAGCAACCCCTATTGCTATTCAAGCTGGTGAATATTTGGGGTTTTCAATGTCAAATATTCATGGGTTAGGAATGGGCGGTTTTTCTGACCCTGCAACATTCTGGACTTACGATCCTAGCGCTACAACGGGTAATTATTCACAACATAGTTCTGCAGGTCTTGGGTACGCGCTTTATGCTGACATCTTAGCCGCTGGTAGTGGATCTGGTAGCTCTATTGAAGGCACCGTTAACGTCAATGCCTATCCATCTATCACAAAAAGCATTACCACGCGCACCGTTCCGTATTGGCAATACCGTTATGGTTCCTATTGGTGGCAAGATAACCAAGTCATTCAAACTAAAACGACTCAAGTAGATGAAAGCTTAAATGGTTCCTTTATTGCCCAGACATTTAAAGATGACGGTGTTTTGCTGGGTATCAAAGTCTATATTGATGCTCCAGGTCTGCTAAAAGTAAATGCAAATTCACTCATTTTAATTTGTGAGACCGAATTAGGCTTGCCACGGCCTGACAAAATGATGGTCAAAGCAACGCTTAAAGAAGATGTAAATGCATCCAAAGAAGATAATGTAGCAATTGCTGTTACCTACGAATGCGAGCATCCTGTCTTGATTAAACCTGGCAAAAGCTATTGCTGGTTAATGAAAGCGGATGCTGAATGGAATGTTTATTACGGCGCGAATCAAGACAAAAATGGCAGTTTGTTTTACACGCAAGATGGTGTGTATTTTATGCAAGACATCGGCAAAGATATAAGCTATGACTTAGTCTTTACTGATTTTGGCACGGATACTAATGAAAAAATCATTGAATTAAAAAGCGTCTCTTTGTCAGGGGGTGTGGGTAGCTTAACCTACGATGTGGTTGCTGAGTTCCCACAAAATACGGGATTGGATATTGAAGTTAAGCTGAATGATGCTTGGATACCCATTGCTCATTTGGATAAACTGAATACACAACCTCCTTACTTTGGTGTGCGCGCAAAATTAAAGGGGGATCAATATCACTATCCACTCTTAAACACCAAAGAATCAAAATTACAGGTATTTCGTCCTTACACTGATTTGAAGTACTTAACCCAACCCAAACTGGTTGAAAAAGACAGTTTAACCGTTTCTTACACTTTAACGGGCTTCAATTCAGAAATCCACACTTTCACCCCTCGTTTACGTGTTGATGGAAATCAAACTTTAAATCCACTAAACACAATTGAGCCTGCCATGAATGAAGGCACGGCCACCTTTGTTGCCACCTTTGACCTCACTAATATTACGCAATATGAACACGATGTAATTGGTCACACAGGCAATACGAAATACGTCTATCAAGTCAAAAATATCATTGAAATTTAGGAGTCCACATGGAAGTGGAGTTAGAACAAAATGCCATTATAGGTAATAAGCTGTATAAAAAAGGCAACAGGGTCATTGTGCCTAATTTAGAGGTCATTCAAGGCTATTACCGTGAATATGAACGGCATCAAACACGCAGAAAATTAAGTAAACAAGGCTTTAATGTCAATGCGTTAGTCGGTTTAACTAATGACTTAACCGCCTTAACAACCTACTTTTTTGCGCGATTTGTTGTTTTAGAAAACCAAGTATTAGCCACAGCCACAAATCCAGAAGAATATTTACAGCTTAAAAAACAAAAATTTCAAGAAAGTAATTTAGTGCCATTAGCTGTAACGATTGTAGAAGGCGTACAAAGTGGCAATATTAAATTACCTGCATTAGTCAAAGGACAAGAAGCTGTAACACAGGAAGTGTTAAGCAAGATGTCTGAACTTTCTGAATTATTCACCTCCGAATCTTAGATTCAACAAAAAATCATTCCGTTTTTTTTAACGACTTAATCAAAAGGATTTGACAAGCGTATGAGCAAGTTAGCGCCCCATATGGGCATTAATTATTTGCGCGACAATTTGGGGTTACGCCCCATTCCTATTGCTCAACAAAGTGCCATTTTTTTAGTTGGCACCGCGCCTGATGCTGACAAGGATGTTTTTCCGATTAACCAATGCGCTTTGATGGTTGGTCGTGATGAAGCAATGCTGGCAAAGCTAGGTGTGTCAAAAGGTACTTTGCACTACGCAATTGCTGCCATTTTAGGTCAAGGTGTAGAACCTTACATCATTGTGGTTCGTGTTGAACGTGCCCCAAAACCAAAAACAAGTTTTTACCATTCCATTAAGCGCACACTAGCCACTGAAGATGCCGAGACTATTAACCGTGCAAGTGACAGTGATGAGGATGCATTAGCTCATGGCGATATTGGGGCTATTGAGCAAATATGGTCAGGCGATGAAATTTACGAACGTGATGTCGACTGGATACGTATTAATGCAAAAATTAAGTGGTTAAGATATGAAACTGTTGAAACTGTCTCAAGACGCACATCATCAACTGACCCGCTTGATTATATCGATAATGCCTTAGAGCTAAAAGAAGTGTCTCAAGGTGAAACTCAGTACGTTGTTGGCACTGACTGCCAGTTAACCGAAAACGGCATTGAGTGGCTAACAGAAAACAAACCTACCCCGCATACCAATTACGTAGCAACTTACGTTTATGGTAGACGCCCCGCGAATGAGCAAGATTATCAAGTCAAATATACCTATTATCCTGAAGAAGAAATTCTAGGAGAAGTGGTTAATCGTGATCCCAACCAAACTTACGATTATTTAGAAAACAATGACATCTTGCGCTTATTAGCGATTCGTCAAGGCAATACCACTTACGTTGCAGACACCGATTACGAATTAGCCAATGATCGTATTGAATGGAAAATTTACAGTGAAGTTGAAACAGTCACCCGTACAGCCGCTAATGATACTTTAGTCAATTCTGCCAACTTGTTAGATGTATCTGAAATTTCAATGGGTGCTGACATCTTCACCAAAAATGTTGATTGGCAAATCACCGCAGATGAAATTGAATGGCTAGGTACTAATTCTTCTGAGCCGGAGCTTGGAGAAGATTATATCGTTACCTACACCCATGCACATAAACCTGAAAATGACACTGATTATGAGTGTAATTATGAGTTTGTTGGTGGTGAATATGCAGCACTAAGCAATGTTGTAGGCGGCTGGAGTGCTGACACGGGATTAGCAGAGGGTGTAAATGTCGCCCGTTATGCTGAAGAACAAGTCAAAGTTAAGCCTAAGTTGATGATTGCAACTGGCTTTACGCAGTATTTACCTGTTGTCAATGAAATGTTAGGCGTGGCTAGTAGCTTGTTAAGTACTGTTTATGTAGATGGCCCCACTGAGTCGCCTAAAGACGCAATTAGTTATCGTCAAGAATTTGGCAGTGAGCGTTGTTATGTGATTGATCCCTGGGTGAAATTCTATAACACCTATACCAGTAAATATGATTATCAACCTAGTTCTGCAATGGTAGCAGGGCTAATTAACAAAGTCGATTCTGAAAAAGGCATTTGGTTCTCTCCATCGAACCACGAATTGTTAGGCATTGAAGGGCTTAAGTACCCCGTAGGCCGTCAAGGCAAAGGCCAATCCATTGAGAACTACATCAGACAAGCAGATGTAAACACCATTACCCGTGGCCCTGAAGGTGGTTGGTTGTTAGCGGGTAATCGTACCTGTTCTAATGATCCTCAATTTCAGTTTCTCCCTGTTGTCAGAACGGATGACATGCTGGAAGAAGCGATTACAGAAGCAATGCGTGTATTTTTAGATAGACCCATTGATGCGGCCCAAATTGATACTGTTCTTGAATCAGTAAATATGTTTTTGCGCATGCTCGAGCAAAAAAGGGCTCTTATATTAGGCTCACAACCTCCTGCCTATATTGTACCTGCTAACAATACCCCTGATCAGATTAAGTTAGGTCGCATCTCTATTCGCTTTGATTGCGAATTCAAATATCCAATGGAAAGTCCCATAATCACACGCGAAATTAATTTTAACTACCTTAAAGAAATGTTTAAGCATGTTAAATACGTGCGTGACGCAGCTTAGGAGGAATTTATGCCGTTAAGACGCGCTAGACACTACAAAGATTTCCACATCTTTATTAATGGGATAGGTTATGCAGGTATTGCCACCGAAGTCACTTTACCCGAAATTGCAGAAAAAACTTCTGATCATCGTGGTGCCGGCATGGGTTATAACTTACAATTTAAGCAGGGTTTAGAAGACCTTGAAATGACCATTAAGACCAAAGACGCTGCACCAGAACTCAGCGCTTTAACCGCAAAGCATGATGCTCAAGCCACCTCTATTATTTTGTACGCTCATACCAGTACAGATGAATCTCCAAACAGTGGCCAAAACCTCACTGTTACCTTCCAAGGCAGTATTAGTAAACGTGGTTCTTTTTCTTTGAAGTCTGGAGAGGAACCAGAAATTGAGTTTACGGTAAAACCTATCATTGTTTACACCGAAGTGTACGATGGTAGAGAGCTATATCACATTGATTTAATGTCAACTAAATATCGTGTTGATGGGGTTGATCAATGGGCACAAATGCGTGCCAACTTAAGACTCTAACATGCCAATAGACAGGCCACTAACACTTATTAACTTCAATTTTATTATTGAAGGTGAAAACCAAGCAGGATTAGCTACAAGCCTAAAGATTCCTATCTTAAGGCCAGAAATGGTTAAAGCAAATGCGGGGTTAAGTGTCGCAAGGCCTGTCTTTATGGGCTTAAATAAATTTATTTCCCTTGAATTCAAAACCGCCGAATATGGGAAATTACAAAAATATATTGGCAAACAAGATACCGTCATTCAAGGGTATGGCAGTTTAAATGATACCACATCACATTTTGAGCAAGTTAAAGTTATAGCAAAGGGATTGCTAGCTTATAACCCCTCTACGTGGGGTGTGGGTAAAAAAACCGATGACAGATATTCCATGTACTGTGTCGAGCTAAATTACAGTGGGCATGATAGTAACATATTTGTTAGTACGCTCACCAATACCTTTATGGTCAATGGTGAGGATTTGATTGAAACACAGATTAGAAATAAGATTCAAGTATAAGGATATACAATGATAGAATTAACCACTCCTGAAAAAAAAGATGACAGCCACAAAATTGTCATTAAATTAAACAATCCTATCTTTAGAAAAATGGATAACATTCAACTTGAATCCATTGAATTTTTGCACCCCAACGAATTAAATGGCAAACAAATTGGCGATTTCTTCGACAAAAACCCCGTAGACCCCAAAAAGCCAATGGATCCAAAAAAACAAGTAGCCTTCCTCGTCTTTATGTGTCGAGACATGCTAACCCCTGATGATTTTGACCAAATGAAAGCTAAAAATTTAGGCGCTTGCAACAGAAAACTCAACCACATGAAAGTCTTCAACGATTTTTTTCAAGAAGACGGCGAAGTCTAAATTTCTTATTGAAGCGCAAGCGACTACTCCAAAAGATGTCCTCAACTTAATCTTTGATGACCTAGCATTTATCTACCACTGGACACCAGATGTTTGTGGAAAACTAAAAATAGATGATTTAATCACACGACATCAACAAGCCCTCACGCGCTTGGAAAACTCCCTCCCTAAGTATTAACCATGAACGAAAGGCGCTCTATGCGCCTTTTTTTTTGGCAAGGACGCTACCCTCATGGCTATGAACGATGTTGTCATTCGCGTATCAGCAATTGATCGCGCCTCGGCTGTTTTCGCTCGCATAGAAAACAACTTTTCCCAAAGAATGCAACGCATTACGCAGCAAACGCAAAAGTTCCAACAAACAATGGAACGAGTAGCCAATATGAAAATTGCTGCAGACGGTGTGCGCTCGTTCTCCAATTCTATTACCTCTGCATTAGCAAAGCCAATTGACGCCGGTATGTCGTTTGAAGCCGCAATGTCTAAAGTGGCTTCAGTGTCTCTCGTGGGGTATTTAGATGAAAACGGCAAAAAAACAGCCGAATACGACAAACAGCTTAGAGCACTAACAGATACCGCTCAAGAATTCGGTGCAAAAACCGCGTGGTCAGCCTCTCAAATTGCCCAAGGACAAGGCTTTCTTGGTATGGCAGGGTTTAAACCTGACCAAATTAAAGCAGCCACAGGGGGGATGTTAAGCGCAGCAAGCGCAATGGGTTCCGAATTGGGAGAAACGGCAGACATTCTTTCCAATATTGGCACTGCTATGTTTGGCCAGGACGCGACAAATCAGTTTAACCGCATGGCGGACGTTATGGCGCACGTTACCAGCACATCCAACAGTGATATTCAAATGTTGGGTTATGCCATGAAATATGTCGCTCCTGTTGCTGCAACTGCTAGGGTGTCATTAGAGCAATTAGCTGGTGCAATGGCCATGACGCACAACAGCGGCATTCAAGCGAGCCAAGCCGGTACGAGCCTTCGCGGGATACTCAGCAGATTAAGCGCTCCAACAGAAACTGTGGGAACTAGATTAGAGGCCATAGGAGTTAAAACTCAAGATGCAAAAGGAAACCTCAGAGATTTTCCAACCATTTTAAAAGATATATATGAGGGAACTAAAAAGCTTGGAACAGCCCAACGAATTGAAGCTTTTGCAGATATTGCAGGATTAGAAGCAAGTTCAGCTATGGCTGTGTTAGTTAAATCAGCAGGCGCTGGTGAATTACAAAAATATATCAGTGATATGGGGGATAAAGGGGAAAACGTCGCTGGTAGAGCTGCCCAAATTGCAAAAATACGCATTGATAATTTAAAAGGGCGCATTACTATCCTAGGTTCTGTTATGGAGGCATTGTACATTAATGTCTTCAACAGAGTTAAACCCATATTGAAAACTGCTGTTGAGTGGATAACTCAGTTAGTTAGAAAAATAAATGACTGGATAAGTGCGCATCCTGGGTTAACCAGTGCGTTATTCAAAGCGGTTGCCATTTTAGGAGGATTAACAGCCGCAATTGCAACTGCTATTAGTGGTGCAGCGGCATTTACGGCTGTTTTGGCAGGTGTAAAACTTGGGTTAGTTGCTATTAGTACGTTTTCAGGTCCGCTTTTAGCTATAGGCGGTATTGCGCTTATTGTTTACAAATATTGGGAACCGCTCAGTGCGTTTTTTGGCAATCTCTTTGAGGGGATTAAAGCCGGATTAGCGCCTGTTACGCATGCGTTTTCAATCTTAAAGAATGCATTAGCACCCTTAACTATTGTTTTTGTTTCTCTTTTTTCACCAATCGCAGAGGCAAGTCAAGCAGTTTTAAGTTTTGGAGATGTGGGCAGTAGCGTAGGTATGAGTATTGGCCAAACATTGGGCTTTGCGATTACAGCTATTGCGTTGGGTATCACCAAAACGATCAACCTCCTAAAGTCTTTAGGCACTTGGTTAGGGGAAACTTTTGCCAAGTTCGCACAAATGACAGAAGGCTTAAACTTTGTTGATCAAATAAAGTTTGCTTTTCAACAAGTTAATAACTTTATCACCACCTTTGATTTTAATGCTAGTGGCACTGCGATCATTAATACGTTAGTTGAGGGCGTTGTATTTGCTGGCAAGCAATTATGGCAAGCGGTTTATAATGTATTTCTCTATGTAAGACAGCTTTTACCATTCAGTAACGCAAAAGAAGGGCCTTTCAGTAATCTCTATGAAAGTGGTCAACGCATTATTATGACCATTGCTGGGGGTGTGGCAAGTGTTGGGAGTTATTTGTGGGAAACTGTTTTCCAAATTTTCCAGGTTTCTAAGCAAACTGTACTTAATGCTTTTTCTGACTTGGGAAATTGGATAACAGACTTTTTTAGCGATCCTTTGAAAAACACGCTATTCTTGGCTATGAAAATAGCTATCATTGATTCCATCATCCTGGCATTAGGTAACGCGGTTAATTTTGTTAAGCCTTATTTTGTTGGGTTTACTCAAAAAGTAACCTCTTACTTCGGTTTTGATGCTCAAGTTGTTAAAAGCTATTACCATTCTTTGATTTCATCCTTTTCCTTCAGCTCTTTATATCAAGTATACGAGAATATAAAAGAAGTAGTTTCTGCTATTGGTGGCAAGCTAATAAAATTTGGCAGTTTTATTAATATCAATGGAATTGCTAATGCCTCTATTTCTGTATTTCAAACGATCCTGCAATACTTGCCAGGCGTTGGTAAGGCTTTAATTGTTGTAGGTTCCTCATTTGCCAGCGCGATAGGCATTATTTTCTCCTTTGGTTCTAATTTAACTGGGCTTTCTTCGAGTATTTTTAACTTCTTAGGTGGATTTAGTCATTTTTCCAGCATCGTGATTGGCTTTGTTGGTACATTTGCCAGCAAGCTATATGCATTAACCAGTTTTTTACCCACGCCTGTAAAACTTCTATTCCTCTTTGGAGGAGCGATTGCTTTATTTACTAGCAATTTCAGTACGATAGCGCCTATGCTAGGCGAATTTGGTATAATGCTCAAAGACATTTTGGAAAATCTAACAGGCTTTCAGCAAACGTTGCTGAAATTCGTTGGCTCAGAAACCATTAATATTGGCCTTGTACTGACTGGTTTTAGTGGTATTGCTATTATTTACAGCCTTGTTAGGGCGGTTTATACGTTTAAAGATGAATTATTTTCTTTTGTCTCTTTTATCAATGAATGGTGGCAATCACTAGGGACAACTGCTAAATGGATTTCAGGTATAACTATTGCTGTCTCTGGGCTGATTCCCTTATTTGCTGTGTTGGGCACACTGCTTGTTTCTCCATTCGCACTACTCGTTGTCGCCTTAACCACTGGTGTAACAGTTGTTACAACATTCAAGTCAGAAATACTTAGCGTTGCCAATGAAATCTATACCTTTGTTTCGGGGGTCACTGAAAAGATAGGAAATATATTTGACTCTGTATTTGGCGAAGGAACATGGATGTCTTTCTCTTCTGTTATAAAAGATTTCCTAATGGTAGGCGCTCTCTCTGCTTTTGCCTTTTTTGCTGCATTTGTAGGTAAGAAATTCTTCCAAACGTTTTCTGCAATAAGGAAAGCCAAACAATGTGAAAAAAACCCTCTTTTAGCCTGCATGTTACCTGATCGTAAAGAGCTTGTTAAAAGAATCAAGCAAGGTCAATACGGTTTAGCGCTTTCCAATATGGGGGGTAATTGTGGGCTAATTAGTAACCAATGTGCTAACAACACAGCAAATGCTGTTGGCAGATTAGCAAATAGAACAAATGGGCAACTAGCGCTTTTTCATGAGAATTCCCAAAACGCCACACAGCGCACGACCACGACCATGCGCCAACGTTTTGGTAATATGTTTACATGGATGGGCAACCAGTGGCGCAACACAGCTAGTTTAGCTACCCGCGCGTATTCAGGAATAGGCCCTGCAATAAGCCGTTCTATCAATTCAACTCAAGGTGCATTTAGAGACGCTAGCCGTCACTATTCAAATTTTATGGATAACGCACGACTAGCAGGTACTGCGATTGGAGAACGTAATCCTCAAAATAATCTTGTACGTGGTGGATTGCGTGGCCCGAATTTTAATAATAATGATAGACAGGTATATGGGGGAAGGGTAAGCAATAGAATTGGTGACGAGCGTTACAGGCACGAGGAAAGAAGGCTAAGGATTGGTGGAATTAGGGACGGCATAAGTACACCCAGAATGGAAAGAGAGTCATCTATAGCTCATTCTCAATCTCAAAGTATTGGCATGAGAGAGGCTAATAGACTTGCTCGCATTGAAAGAACCCATCTGCAACAATTAGCCGTTACAACAGACAACACGCTGCAATCAATCAATCGTTCTGTAAGAACCCATTACGCTAATATTCCAACTTTCGCAAACACTGCATACACCTCTATGCGTGAACGTACCAATCAGTTCGCAACGAATACGACAGGCCGTTTTAGAACAATGAGAGACCGTATAAGAGGTGTCTTTTCTGGCATAGGTTCTCAACGCGCTAATCCTAATATTGAACAACCTGAGCAACCACGAAGTAACATGGGCAAAACAGCCGCAATTGCAGGTATTGTGGCGGGTATTGCAGGATTAGCTATGTTTTCCTCTGTTGATGCACAAGCTTCAGAGCTAAATTCTACCTTAAGTACAACCAGTCAAAAACTAGAAGAAACGCAAGCATCATTATCGTTGCTAGACAAAGCGGGTAATGTATTAGGCGCAACTTGGAATTGGGTAACAAATAACCCATTTGAGGCGCTGATGATTGGCATGACGTTAATGGAACTCTTGCCAGTTTTAGGATCATTAGGCACTGCATTTACTACGCTTGGCACAACCATGATGACAAGTGTAACAGCGTTGGGTTCGCTCACAACTGTTGCAGCAGGGGCGGCCGCCGCTTTTGCAGGTTGGCAATTAGGTACTTGGTTGTACAATGAGTTTACTGTTGTTCAAGAAACCGCTATTTCTATCGTGGGATGGTTTGTTGAAACGGGCGCGTCAATTAAGAATGCTATTTTAGAAGGTTGGAATATTACCGTTGAAATTGCAACATCCATAGGCGCGGGTTTTGAGTACTTGTTTAGCCTCTCCTGGTTAGAAGCGGGTGCTAACCTAATTGGATCATTCATTGAGGGCTTTAAATCTCACAGCATCCTTGAATTGATCACTATGGGATTTCAGGCGATTTCTGATTACTTCTATTCAATTTCGTGGGTTGATGCTGCAATTAGAATTGTTTCAACTTGGATAGAAGGTATTGCTAGCGTTGATATTTTAGGCTCTGTGACTCCTATTTTTAACGCAGCTTCAAACTGGTTAAGTCAACAAAGTTGGTTCCAAGAAGGTGCTAACATGGTCAAAAGTTGGGCAGCAGGCGCAAAATCTGCTCACCAATCGGTTGTCACAGCCGTTGTTGACTTATTTTCCGATACAGGTAAGAAATACCTAAATCACTCGGACGCGAAAATGGGGCCACTTGCAGAGATTTCAACAACAGGCCGTAATTTCGTCAAAACGTGGGCAGGTGGTGTACTGTCAGAAAAAGCAACTGCATCTCAAGGCACAAGCAAAATGTTGGCAGGGGTGGCTTCGACACTTATTGGCACAAGTATGCCTGCAATGGCATTGCCTGATATTAACACTGAACAACTTGGACAACAAATCAGTTCAGGTTTTACGCAATCTATTGACGGATTTAAAAACCAAGCTATTCAAGCGCCTAGCGTATTAATGAAAGGGGTGTTTGATGGGGATGTGAACGGGGCGCTGGGAGGTATCACGCAAGGATTTAAAGATACCTTAAGCAATGCGCCCAATCAGATATTGGGTGGGTTGGGCAATTTAGGGGTAGATGTCAGTTCAAACATGCCTGACATGTCAAACTTTGGGTTGCCAGAAGGTCTCAGTTTGCCAAGTGCAAGTGGCGGATTGGAAATGCCAGGCCTGCCAGGTTTGGACTCTTTAACAAATGGCTTTAATCCCGCAGAAGCAAATCCGTTAAGTGATTCACAACCCGTTCAGCAAAAAGCCCTGCAACCGTCACCAGCTCCACAGCA
Organism: Thiotrichaceae bacterium; assembly: GCA_016745055.1. Classification (GTDB taxonomy): domain Bacteria; phylum Pseudomonadota; class Gammaproteobacteria; order Beggiatoales; family Beggiatoaceae; genus JADGDF01. Next base: position 26,222 of record JADGDF010000004.1, read on the forward strand.
ACCTAATCAACAGGGTAGTGCGGGAACAACGATCACGTTTGGTGATATTATCATCAATATTAAAGGTAGCCTAAGTGGCGATGCCGAAGATATAGCCAATTCCATTGCAGAATTGGCAGTGGACAGAATAGAGGAAAAAATAAGAGAGAGCCGTTTCGACTCCCTCTATGACATGGATTCTTAAGGAATATCTGGAGATATTTCCACTATACCAAGAGCCTATAAAGAAATAACTTCTTTATCTGACATTTTTCTTAATAATATTGTTGAGCAATAAAAAAGCGCCAAGCAGGACTCGAACCTGCAAATTATTCCGATGTGTTATAGAAGCCACAGAATATACCTGGTTTACCCATCATTATGCTTCGTCGATTCTGCGGGATATCCAAGCCGGTTGCCATTCCCGTTAATTGGCGCGGGTGAAAAATGATATAGATTTTCAACTGTTATTGCGTTTTACGCATACAGTTTAGCATGACAATATAATCACGTTCCTGTTTTTTTTACAGAAATGCATAGGTACGCTCCAAAATAATGTCCTGTTTTGTTTGCCATAATCTACTTTCCTAATTATTCATTTTCTTTTAAAAACTCCTCCCAATTCTCATCTTCCCACGGCTCATTATCACGTACCATCTGCTCCACTTCTTCATCACTACACTCAGGGCACAAGCAAATTAAGTATCGATGGTTATAAGGGATAAAGCTATCACAACCGTATTTGTCCCCAGTGTTGTTTGCGCAACGAACATAATCGCCTGGTTTTAGTGTTGGGTTGTTGCAATTTTTTACGATCATTTAAATAGAGAAGCCCTGTCTACATATCCAGTATGACAGGGCTTATTTTCAACGTAATTATAAAGTGTTTACAAGGACACTCGCGTTTTCCATTTCGCCACACGCCGACTAGCAGCATGGCAGGAGTCGAACCTGCAAATTAATGTGTTGTTGATGCTTTTATTGATTTCAATAACAAGTAGACTTTTAATATAAAAAATACCGCGCTCTGCCATTAAGCTATGCACCCTCAATATACACTCAATATTTTATGCAAATGCATATTTAGGGTGCCCACGGAATCGAACCGTTACCTCAGCAATGTAAAATTGCTACCTTTATTTTCAACTTTTAAGGATTTATTGCACACATAAAAACTATCTTTGCAACCTTTCTTTTTAAATTTTGGAAATTGCGCCTTTCCTTTAAAAAAGGACTTTAATGCTTTGTCTAAATCATTTATTGGACGTCGTGTTATTTCTGTAGCAACATCATACATCCATGGTAAATCTCTTTTCTTTGCTCGGGTTAAATCACGGCTGAGACTTATCCAATTAGGCTTTGGAAGATCGTTATTTTCCTTGTAAGCATCGTATTGTTTTTCGTTTTTTGCCAGTGCCCAGTTGTAGGCAAAACGTGCTGAACCACACGCTTTTCTGAAATAGGTTTTTTGCCTTTTATTTGGTTTTAACTTTATTTTTTCAGCAATTATCATAAATTGGAGCTACCAGAGGGAATTGAACCCTCATTACCGAGTCGAAAGCACGGTGTCCTAGCCATTAGACGATGGTAGCGTAATCTCTCAAATAACGACTACAGAAAATTACGTGATCGTATCGCGTGTTAGCCGGCCTAATCCTGTTATTTTTTTTTAGAATAAAAGACTTACTTTTAAAAAAAAGCTTTCTATACGCCATCAACAAGGTTAGGTTTCACCTGTCACAATCCGACATGACAATCCAGTGCGCCTCTCTTGCGTACCTACTGCCCTTTCTGGGGGCAGGGCATTCTTAACCCAATGCCAGGGGTAAAATCTATGCGTGGGTGGGGAGGATTTACCTACCTAATGCATCCAAGAATCTATATTCTGCATCAACGTCCAATCCTTGGACGACACCCACATAGGGTTATGGGTAACTTTAATCACCGCTTTTAGAAAAGCGATAACACCTTACATAAGTGAGTTGCTAACACCCTAGTCCTACTTTAATGGCTCGCATATTTCAGATTTAGGTTATTATAACCTACTGATTGATAGAAAGTAAATAATCAATGATTATTTAATAATTAAAAATTCGTCAACACAACCTCTGCCCCCCATTTGAGTTTATATTTCTTGCAGCTTTAACTATCATTCATAGAGTCACAAGTTGTCTTTAAACGATAATGATCATCTAAAGTAAATCCTGTATTGGTATACCCTGTAAAACTTGAAGTTGAAAGAGGAACATAAGGTGGGTCTAAGTAAACAAAATCATCATCAGGATAATATAAGGCATCCTCAAATGTTGAGACTATTTAATTCCTATTGCTTAATCTATTCATCATGTATAGAAAATCACAAAATCTATAAATATCATTCTGCACATGTATAGAAAAGTGGCATTTTCTATAAATTTCATTTTAGAGTTGTTTTGGGAATGGAACGCAGTGGATTTCCCGAAACAACTATTAACTTGTTCAAAATTTCTTTAATAATTAGTAATTAGTAATTCGTTAACACAACCTCTGCCCCCCCCATTTGAGTTTATATTTCTTGCAGCTTTAACAACTGCAATGTCATAATCTCTATATAACGCCCTTGTGAAAGGGGTGTCAGAATTTGACAATAAAAATCTTACACCTCTATGATTCATAGAATCACAAGTTGTCTTTAAACGATAATGATCATCTAAAGTAAATCCTGTATTGGTATACCCTGTAAAACTTGAAGTTGAAAGAGGAACATAAGGTGGGTCTAAGTAAACGAAATCATCATCATCAGGATAATCTAAGGCCTCCTCAAAATCACCGCTAAATATTTCAATAACAGATGACCCAAGATAATCACTAACACTTTTTAAATTATCCTCATCAACAAGGAACTCTTTTTTGTCTCCAAAAGGAACATTAAAGTGATTTTTCTTGTTGACCCTATATAAGCCGTTAAAACACATCTTATTCAAATAAATAAAACGAGCCGCCCTTTCTATTTCACTCAATAACTCAAAAGACTCAAGACATCTATCTAAATTTCTTAGTTTATAATAATACTCCTTAGTCGCGTGCTGTTTTTTTAATTCATCAATAAGAGGATCAATGGCATATTTTAAAACATGGTATGTGTTTACTAATTCTCTATTTTTATCGGAGATAAAAGCTGATTCTGGTTTAAAATGAAAAAGCACCGCCCCACCCCCAAGAAATGGTTCGTAATATGTTCCTATTTTCTCAGGAAAATTCATAAAAACTGTAAGCTTTCTTTTACCACCTGCCCATTTTAAAAAAGGGGAAGTTTTAGTCTTTTCAGACATTTTTCTATTTCCTTTTAAATCAATTAGTTACAAAATCATCGGTTTTTTTAAATCTACATAAACTCTACATCTATGTAAATTCTGCTTATTAACAAAGTATAAACAATTAGTTTCATTAAATTTACCACTGATTAAGGATCAGTTGGCTTAACATTTCACGTTAAGCAAATTAATTTTTTAACTTCTTTCCAACTATCACCAATACCATCAGGGACTAAACGCCAATGTTTGGCCATCTGTTCGCCGACAATCCAATTAACACAGGCAAACCACCTTTGACCATTCGGTAAACTACCAACATAAACTAAGCTACCTCCTTCTCACTAATCATGAGCAGAATGCTAAACCCCGCGCTATCTTCCAACCTCAACAATTTTTAACCGTTTAGGTTTCTCTCCCTTCCTAAAACCCATCACTCTATTTACCACACATAACTTTGTGCCTGACTTTAAATCCTTCCACCCAACTCAACGGGTCACGGTTTTGGTTTCATCCAAAATTTTCTCTCCATTTTTCCTCAATTTCCAACATTTCACTTAATATTTCTTGAGCAACCTCTTCCTGTAAAGCATGTTCCAAAGAAAGTAATGCATCAACTGATGAATCTGATAATTCACCACTAATACTTAAACTAGTAAACTTCCACCTTGCGCTCGCTTGTAATCCTCCCCACCGCCCTCTGCTTAACTCAATTGAGCCGCCACTATTTTTTACAGAGTCAATAAACAAATATTTCACTTCCCGTGCTCCTTTCTATGACAACCATTACAAAGCGTCACCAGATCATCTAAATCCCTCTGCCTAACCTTATATATGTAATATGATGCACAGTCAAATTAAAGGGACAACCTTCAGATATTTTTGTGCAACCTGTCATAGGGTTCCAAGTCTTTTTTGTCCACTCAATTTTACTCATACCGGCTCTCCCACATATTTAAATTCAATACGATTAACCATTAATGTTGGCTTGCACTTCATTTTTTCACAAAAAAAACTCACAAACTGCTTAGTTGTCCAACCAGGAAATCCCTCTTTCACCACATCCTCTTGCGTGATGTGGTTCAGAGGCTCAGCTCTCACGCTGATAACCTCAATGACCTTTAAGCGTGTGGGCTTCTCGCCCTTCTTGAATCCCATCACTCTGTCTACCACGCACAATTTTGTGCCTGGTATCAGGTTCCACCACCCAACTCGACGGGTCACGGTTTTGGTTTCATCCAAAATTTTCCCGCTAGTTAAACTAGCGCTTATCAATTTCATTCCAAGAACCTCTTTTTTTTCTCTCCATTTTTCCTCAATTTCCAACATTTCACTTAATATCTCTTTAGCAACCTATTCCTTCCAAACTTCATAAATAGTTTTTTTTTGACTTTATATCGTTCTTCCATGTGGATTTTAGCCGCTCTCTCTTCAAGTTTTTCTCTTACCTTTAAGGCTTCTAAGGCTTCTTTACGAGCTTTGACGGCATCTGGTATTTTATTGCCGTAATCTGCGGCATTTTTTAAATAATGCTCTATCATTCGGTTTACTATGTCTTCTTTGGATAATTCTTCATTCATTTCTATAACTCCTTCTTAAAAATAATCATTTTGGCATCCACCATTATTTCCCATGTTCCCATGAGCGGAGATAATTTAAATAAACACACTATCGAAAACTGTTACTCCAAAGGACACCTATCGTCCTTCATTAAGATTATTTGGATGCTGACCAGAACACGAAATTAAAAAAAAGACAACATAACAATAATGAATTTACCCATAACTACACTCCTTTTTTACCCTTAGCAATATCATTGTAAGCAGAAAGAATAATAACCGAACTAATAAACCAAAATATCGCCGTAACAAACCAGCCAAACCAAGAAAATACGCCAATAATTACAACATTTACAGGTAGAACAAGAAAATCAGGCACGGCACACCCATCTTTTAATATATCTTTAACAATATCATTTTTCAAAAAGAAGAAACTCCTCACGATATAAATCCAAGTAATCATTCCCAAAACATTTAAAGCGCCTTCACTTCTTTCATAAAAACCTAAATACATAAAAGTAAAAACAGCCAAATGTATCAATGCCCAAAAAACTCTTCTCTTCAACATCAAAAACCACCTCCATGATTAATAGCAGATTAGCCAACTCTCTTCATAAATTTTATTAAATACCGCATATCACTTCTCCTGGTTGTTTTCTGGCCTCCAATTTCTGGGAGGATTTGGTGCTCCTTCGGGCGGGCTTAGTTGGAAAGCTTAGAATTCAGTCCTTTTTCTTATAAAGGACATGACTTACAAATATTCTCTCTTCCTCGCTCATTCTATCCCATACATCTTTATCAAAGATTATGGCATCAGAATATAAAGAGATTACAACTTTCGCTTTTACTTCTTGGTTTTCTACTATCGTCTTTACTTCTTGGTTTTCTACTATCGTCTCTTTATTTACCTCTTTATTTACTATCTTTCTTATCAAAGAAGCCAAGGGAATACCCTCTTTCCTTGCTAAGGCCTCCCAACGCTCCTTATCCTCTGGACTTAAGGAAAAGTAAAAATGGGTGTTTTTCTTTTCATTCTTGGGACGGCCTTTTTTTTTCATTTTTTCATTTTAACATTTTATACTGATATGTCAATAAATTCAAATTTTATTTATATCTAATAATTGTTGATTTTGTATTTAAAAGATATACAATAATCCTTATGAGTAAATTTAATCCATTCACCGTTTGTTTCCTAGTAGAAATACAAACGGAAGTGACGGAAACCATCTAAAATAAACGATTTTCAGCTATTTTGAACCCTGTAATTGTCACTTCCACTTCCACTTTTTTTTGCCTGTTTATTAAGTTTCAAGTGTGTTTTTTAGTAATTTAATAAACAATTAAAAAAGTGGCGTAAACAGTGTTTTTACGCTGGAAAAGTTTATTAACTTCTATGTTAGAAGTTAATAAAAGGCAAGTTTCTAAGAGTCTTATCACAAACTGCAAAAGCTTATAACTCGTGAGTATAGACCTGCCTGACATCCTCAAGTTGGATGCAGATATATTCGCGGGTTTGTCTTTCCGTGGTGTGCCCCAAAGCCTCTCGAATAATTGAGATGGGCACACCCGCTTTAAATTTCTGGTACGCAAAGGTACGTCGCAAGTCATGGCTTGAATAGCCTTCTAATCCAACCGCTTTGCACCAGGTCTTGACCAAATAGCTATACGATTCAATAGTTAAAGCCCCCTTGCCACCACGCCCATAAAACAAATAATCATCATCCTCATACTTGCGACTATCAAGTAAAGCTTGGCAGGCTTCCAAAGAGGTCTTGTTGATTGGCAAGATTCGGTACTTCTTAGTTTTCTTTTGCCAAACCCTAATTTCTTCCCCTTCTTTAATGTACCTCACCTGGCCTGCGGTGATGCTGAGTAACTCATTGGCTCGCAAGCCTGTATTAATTGCGACAATGAACAGTGCATAATTACGTGGGTGATCGCGTAAGTTATACTTTATTTTACGCACCAGGGTTATATCTCGAATGGGTTGCCCTTTGGTTTTTGTTCCCTTTTTGGGGGCATTATCGTTTTTGCCTTTTTCCATGGCCATATTTAAAGTCCTTTGATATGGTTTTACTATTGACAATTAAATCTATATAATTGAAATTAAAGTGAAAATAGTGTATAATTAAGAGGTTCATAAAAGTAAATCACAGAAGTTACTCACAAGAATTGATAACAAAAAAGTAAATCACAGAAGTTACTCACAAGAATTGATAACAAAAGTGGATTACTAATGTAAATTACAAAAGTAGGTAATTAATCTATATTAGAAAAGTAGATAACAAACCTACATAACAAACATTACTAATGCCAAGGAGGACGCATGGAAGCGGCCACTAATGTTAAGCTTAGGAATGCTGATGGTGATCTTGTGCCTGTCACTAAAGATGTGGTTGCAAGAGATAAAGCGATTCATGGAACCATCAGCCTTCTTGAAGGCGTACAAGAGTCAAATAAACAAGCAAATAAAAAGGTTTGGAAAACTTGGGATAATTTCTTTACAGAAGCCTATGAAAAACACGGGATGAACTTCTTTGAAGAAGACAAGCAGTCAATCACACTTTTCTCTTTTGATGGTAAGCATAAGGTTTCTCTGTCTGCACCCCATAATATAGTCTGGAATGAAAAAATAGGGGTTGCAAAAAAACTCATTGAAGAAGTAGTTGCTGAACAATACAAAGATGATCCTTTCATCAATGCTCTTGTTAAACAACTCCTGAATTCCCAACAAGGCGGCAAAGTTAACACTTATGCCTTAAGTATGTTCAGAAAAATAGAAAACCCTGATCCTCGCTGGGCGCAAGCTCAAAAAACGATTGGGGAAGCGCAGGACGTTTCACAAGGAAAAAAATATATCCGTGCCTACAATAAAGATCAAAAGGGGGCGTGGAAACAAATTGTGGTGAATTTTAGTGCCTTATGAACTACAATTACCTTGACAACACGCACCAAACCTTTCACCTCAGTGAGGATATTCACACAAAATTAAACAAAAAAGCAAAAGAAATAGGTCAAAGTAGGTCAGAATTACTTACATCAATACTGATGAATAGATCACCAATGCAGCAAGGCCGGAGAACAAAAAAAATAAAGGTTAATACCAGAATTCCTTTGGATTTGAAGAATAAACTGCTTGTTGAATTCAGGCGAGGTGGTTACAATAGCCTTACATCTTATGTAAATGAAGTAATATCTCAAAGTATTGAGAATACATGAATTTTCTACTATTCCTATATCTATCACTTTTTTTTCTTGTAATAATTCACGAACTGGGGCATTTTATTGTCACAAGAATTTTTCGTATTTCCATTGAAAGGGTAGATATAGGAATTGGTTTTCCCCTTCTAAGGTTCTATTTCTTCGGAACTAGAGTAGCTGTCAGATTAATCCCACTAAAAGGAAAAATATTATTTTCCTCAAGTGAGAATAATCACTTTATTGAGGGCAAAAAATACTACCAAGGGTACGCAATGCTGCTTGCAGGCATTGCTTCAAGCTTTATACTTGCTTTTGTTTTATTTTTTGCAGCTGCTCAAGTTGGAATATCGGTTGAAAAACCGATTATTGGCCAAGCTTCTGGACTTGCCAAACATGCTGACCTCCAAAGTAACGACCAGCTCATAAAAATAAACGGCAAAAATGTTCACAACTGGCAAGAAGTTAGTAATGCTATTAATTACTCAATAATTCAGAATGTGGCAGCTGTCAGAGTTTATTTTTTGCGCAAAAATGCTTTGTTAAAAACAACGCTTATTCTGCCTGAAAGTACATCTATGAAAAGCGGGGCCATCTTAAAAGAAATAGGCATAAAATCGTCCTACCAATATCAACTACATGTAATCAGTAGTGAAAATAAAAAATTACAGACAGGGGATATTATTTCCCATGTTAATGGGTTTCCTGTTACTTCAGTCAAATTCTGGGTTGAGTCTTTAAAACAGAGAAAGGTTACGCTTCACGTAAAACGTGGGCAATGGGGAAAAAATATAGACATGTTCCCTAAAAATGAGGTTATAGGAATAACTATTAAGTTTAGGGGAGTCAAAAATAAGAAATATTACCCTTTATTAACAGGATTGAAGTTTGCTTTCAATGAAGTCCTACAAACTTCTTCCTATCTATACGAAATCGTGATAGGTTTCCTTTCCTTCAGTTCTAAAATCAAATTTCAGTTCTATGAACCCGGAAACTTAACGATTGATTATATATTAAGGCTATTAGCTATTATGTGCTTAATACATATAATCCCAAATATACTTTTACCACGATCAGATGGTTGGGTGTTTGTGTCAAGTATTCTGAAAACGCAAATGCTTTACAATCAAAAGATGGAGAAGTTTATTGCCTATTTATGGTATTTTATATTGACTTTATGCTCTACAATATTGGGACTCAGCTAAAACTGCATATCTTTAAAATGCACAAATGTGTATAATTACTATAGGTGACTGCTTTGAAAATCTACCTCTGAATAAATAGATGAACGCGGGGAAGAGAGGCGACAGGTTCGAGTCCTGGTTGGGGCCAACAGCGAGGGCTGAAATGCTCTAACAGCGCAATAGGTTATGTCAAAGCGGTTTGCCTATTTATCTCGTTCCCATATTCTAAAGCTGTACCTGAGCTTTCAGCTAAAACGGCACATCTTCATGCACTAGTTCGCTAGGTATCGAATTTGGCACTGAATTAGCTGCATCATTCTTCTTTGTGCACAAAGCATAAAGCTTTTCAGCGATTATTTGTGTTCCTTTACGATCAACACCTTGCTGATCTATCCAAAAGAACGTTTTTAATCGGCCCTCCACGTAAACAGTATCACCCTTCTTGATTTTTTGTGCCCATTCGACAGTTTTCCCGAATGCCACAATATTGTGCCAATCAGTCTCTTTTACCCATTCACCGTTTTTCTGGTAGGAATTAGTTGTTGCCACGCTAAGATTAGCACATAAACCACCATTATGAGGTGAGACTTCAATATCTTTACCTGCATGACCAGTAATCAAAACCTTGTTCAAACTTAGCATAATTTCTCCAATTTATTTAAGTTTTCCAACAGTTTAGGTTCAGGTTTAAATAGTTTACTTAACCCAATCAATACTTTTGCCCTATCAAACAACCCTACGCGATAAGCAAGCGCAGCGCATAGATAGTAATCATGTGCATCTTTAGACTTGTAAGCGGTATTAATTTGCATTTTAAGCGCTGTTTTGTAGAGAGCACTTTCCTGAGTGTAAGTCCTGCCAGCCTTAGATCTTTTGATTAACATCTCATAATTCCTTGTATTGAATTAAAGTTATCACCATCATGTTCATGCTGCAAAGCTGATTTTTTTAGTGTAAAAAAGTGAGTCCCATTCGGATTCAATTACGTACATGAAGTAGCCTTTGACTAAAACTAACTCTGCTTTTTCATTGTGCTTTTGGCAGCATCGAAGGTGCTCGATTGAAAATTGTTTAAAAACATTCGATGAACCAAAATGGCTGGAAACAGTCGTGTACGTGTAAATGATTTTTGATAGTGCTTCTTTACATGAGTAAATTCCTGCATAAAAATCCTTATGATTTAATTCATCCCTTATATCTGATGTGTATTTTGATGCCACTGCCATGTTTGTTGTTCCCATGCTAGATTTATCAAAAAATGGATTTAAACGGCTTTCAAGTTCAAAGATATCATTCTGTTCTTTATTGACTTGGAAAATCCAACCCAAAATAAAGTTATCAATGGCTTTAATACCTGAGTGATTCATCATAAAGCGTTGTAAACCAATTTCTACTTCCTGCATGTGTGTTCATCGCTCCTGGAGTGACAATTAAAGGACTTGACGCTGGAGCATCAAGGTATGCATTCCCACGCTGGAGAGTGGGAACGAGGTAATACTTTGCAATCTTCAGATATTTGTGCAACCCGTCATAGGGTTCCTAGTCCTTTCTGTCCACTCAATTTTGCTCATTAAAAAGTTCCTTCTTTAGGTAAAATATCCCCAACCGCCCTTTGCAAGGAATAGGGCGGTCAAATAAGACAGGGTCTTTAATGCTAAATACAATATGTTTTTCACCAAATGGTCTGCCTATCCATTCGTAACCAGAGCGACTACATTCAACATCAACTGCCTTTTCTATATTAACAAGGTCAACTAAGCCCACTATATGGCCACAATATTTGCGCAGATCAGCATATGTTTTAATTCCATAAGGCATATTGGTAATAACGTCTTTATACTGTTCAGCTTCTAACCCATCCTCAACGATGCCAAAATCATCATGTACCTCTTCAAGATCAAACCATGAAGAAACATGGATTAATAACTTGCCTCTGTACTTTGGCATGTATTTCCAGTGCCGATTTTCAAAATTTTTTCTATATATTGAGTTACAAAATATAAACATCCACCAAGGCGCCCTAAGTGACAAAGCTGGATATTTAAATAATTCAGTCATCTTGATTTTGCACATCATAAACCTCTTCAAAAAAAGGCATCCAAAAAACTTCTTTACCTGAAACCTCGCATTCAAAGTTCAGTTCTTGTTTTAGGCGAGTCTTAATTATATGACAACCTATGTCTGAAAGATCGGGTATTATCACCCGAAAATAACTGCATTCAACTATTTGTACATCTATGCATTTGTAACCTTTGCCTGCAAGCGAAAAACTATCAGAATAAATAATTTTATTAGCTAGCGTTTTAATACGTTCAAGTTGAACAAGAGTGAATATTTTTAACATTTCGCCATTAAGTGTTCCCATTACTCCCTCCATATTAATTATCCGTCTTACGAGTTAACGTCTTGCGTAGTATAGTACATGGCCTAATCGCGGTCTAAAAGAAATATTAGGCGGTTATTTACTACTCATCTTCTTCAAGAAATTCATCGATGTGCGTTTTTTGCTATTTTTGAGCTTCACCCCAGCGTCAAGTCATGGTAGAGTAGGCTAACGGAGTGCGTAGTGCAACGGAGTACGCAGTTGCCGTATCGAGACCGGACGTGTCGGGGCAAACAAACTAGCGTCTCGCTGAGAATTGAGTCGCTCTTAGGGATAGGACGTCCCGGGAGCGTCGCGAAATCTCTGCGTGACACCGGCGGTTTAGGATAAATCATCATTATTCCACCTCACTCATTGTATATTTTAGGATTGGCTATACAAGACATTGAAGAATGTCTTGCTAATCTCAACAATTCATTCCTAAACCTAATAGGCGTAGAATTAGCCTCTCTCTTCCCTAACGTTGGCTTATTGCGTGCTTTACCACGCTGGTCTTGGAAGCCTACTTGAAAAGAACCTTTTGGCCTATCCCAAATCAAATCAAATGGAGGGCAATGGCCAACATAGTAGAGCCAAGTAGCTTTATTTGCTAAATGACCATACGCAGACTGCCATACACAGCAAACCCATCCAATACCATCAGAACATTGAATCCAATTTTCTTTTATTGGCTTATCAAGATTAAATCTTTTCCATGCATAACTCCCTTGAGGGTGTTCTAATACGCCGCCGCAACGGCGGACGTTATCTAATGCTGAGAAAAAACACCCACCGTCATTTCCAGGTTTGTTGTGTTCGCCTCCCCACCGTTTGTAATTAACAATAGCCATTTTGCCCCATAGCTGACAAGGTGGGTGAGCAACGACGGGTGACTTGCCATTATAAAGCCTTGCATCCCTGTTTATGTCCCAGGGATCAACATCATGAAGGCCAAAATACACACCTTCTTGTTCAACAAATAAAGCTGAAATCATCTTTGTATGAGTATCTTTGATGTTTAAAGCAGTTCAAAACTCAATGGCTTTGAATAGAACTTGTTTGTCGTAACTGCAATTCTTCATGAAAGTCATCATGGTAAAGATGTAAATTTATACTCATTATTTACTCCTTACCAAACAACTTAAACTTCAATCCACAACACGAATGCGCTCTTTTATGAAATGGTCCATGTCGATCGCTATACAATCTAAGTCCATTATCAACCACAAGATAAAAACCTCTTCCAAAAATTCTTATCCAAAACCCATACTGCCAAAAACTCATTTGGATAAAGGTAGATACTTTTATATCTATAAATTCTCCATTTTTCAACAAATCATCCCTGAGCCTTACAGGCGAAGCATTGAGCCACTTCTTTGAGGCACCCATCATCTAAAACAAAACAATGTTGTCCATACTCTGCTTTCAGTTTAGGTAAAGTGTTGGCTATCATAAAAACATCCTCTCTGTGGGTAGGTCGGTGGTTCATTTTTCGTTATATATATACAGTTCTTTAGTACGAACTGTTTTATTTAAAATCAATAACTTAGTCCAAATTCATACTTAACTATCTACCCTTCTAAATTTTCCACTTCTTTCTCAACTTTAAGATGACTTTTGCACAAGTTAGTCATCATTTTTATCAGTTTTTGATGCTGTATTTCAGATTCTAATTTAACTTGCTCTTTAAATTCTTCAGCATCTAATTCTTCAATTTCTCGTTGCTCCTTCGCTTCTTTCTCTGCGTACTTTAGAGCGGGGTGAAAAACAGGGGCTATTTGGTAAAATCTATCTTTCTCATGGTACGGAATACCTATATCCCGTAACTCAATCTTTGGTACCGTCCTAAGCTTAATCCCAATTCGTTCAAGCTGTCGCTGAGTGAATCGAATATTGGCATCAAAGTCATGCGGTATCCTACAATTTAGAGCAAGCTCTAAATCCTCCTTATTTTCCCTTACGAAACTCAAAAACTTTTTAAGGGGAGTATCCATGCAATGTTTCTGATTGAAGCCTAAAAAAGACTCCTTTCGCTTAAAATCAATCGAAAATAAGTTAGTTTTTAGGTTGAATTTAGGCTTAATGCCCATTGCGTTTTTCAGCAACGCATAAAACGCCACCAACAAAGGAAAGTACAGAGCGCTACGATCTTTGACCTCAAACGTTGTTTTAGTCCCATTGTTCACTTGGTGTAAGATCGCTTGGTGAGCATCTGCATGTTGCCCATCAAAATTAGGTATGGCATAAAACAGGTTCTTTAGCGTTGTCCGCGTTTTGCCGTTGTTGTCCAAACTTAATAATTCGTCATTAACAATGAGAGTGCCATAATCACTTGTTATTTCGTATTTAGCGATTTTCGCTTTTTCTTCACTTGTTAAATGAGCGATCGGGTCTTGCTCTCTTTTTTTCAGTTTTTTGTATTCTGAAGAATGAACAAGTTCCACCATCTTTAAAAATTCATCGTTCTCTTGTTGTAAAGCTTCTTTAGCAGCACGTTTTTGCTTATTTAAATTTTTAGCGGCTAATGGATCAATATCCCCCATTATCTTGATGTCAACACCCTGCAACAAAGCATCATTAATAAAGCCTTCAATCAAATTCCCTCTATCTTCTAAATTTGTTTCGTGTGCGCTCCACGCGTTTGTATCTAGGTAGTCAGCTCGTTCTTTGCTCGCAGATTCCACTGATTTAGTCTTAGGAATATTGGCTTGCATTATTGTTTCATAGATATACTCCTTAGTTTTTTGTTGAGTCCTAACGGACTCTTGATGTCCTTTTCTGAGGAATACATTGTAGATTAGCTCATTTCCTCTCAAACGACCTAGCATCTGCCAGGCGTTTTGGTGTGTTGTTACACTACTATTAAAACAACCAAAGACAGCCCTATCTTGTCTACCTTCAAATTCCTTTATATCGAATCCACTCGTAATCACGGGGGAGGCGATTATCAAAAGGTACTTATCAATTTCTTCCGTTGGGTTGGCAATAAACTTTGATTGCATTTCTTCATCAACATTATCACTAGTAATGTCGAGGATTCTTTCCTCACTGATACCCCAGAACGTTACTGCCTGTTTCTTCAGGTACTCGACCTGTTGTTTAGCACTCATTGCCACATAGGCGTTTTTACCCGCTTCTACGTGTTTTTGTAGCTCATGTTCCCACGACGTTTGCTTTTTAAACAGATTTACAAGAGAACCGGCTTTGTCGCCTGTGCGAGAATAGACCTGTATGTTTTGAATACTGCAATCGCGTAATTCAGCAAGCCATTTCAGGTCATCATCGTTTAAGAAGGCGTCACAAACAATGACCCGTTTGGCATCTCTAACAAAGTCTTGTAATGCCTTGATAGCATCGATAGGGTTATTTTTTAGAAAATACTTGCTGGCACAAGTCTCACGGACTTGTTTTATTTCATCGATGTACAGATTGTCTACACGCAAGTCTTTGAATTTCCAAAGAGAATGGATAGTGGAGGTTACATCATATTCATCTAATAGGTGCTGGCTTATTTGAAACTCGGAATATTCAGAGTAGTTAGCCGTCCCCATATCATGGGCATTTTGCCCTGCCAGCTTTACGCCTGGTACAACAATGAGGTTATTTTCACTATTAACCCTGTTCCTTTGCACTTCTCTTTTGAGGTACTGAGTTTTTCCACTTCCAGTTGGAGTGTTCAGTGCAATTATGTCCCCTTCTTTCGCGGCTGGTACAAGGTCGGATACCCAACCTTGCCCGATGTTTCCTTTGCCTTTACAGAAGCGATTACGAATGATCGTTTTTTGGACACCGATCAATTCTTCTAAATTAAGGTCGCATTCCTGAATTTCTTTAATAAATTGTGGATTAGGAATCGTATCAGATTTCATGAAAAAATCTTTGTTGTTTTCTATCGTAAATTGATAGAACACTCTGGTTTCTTGATCATCGTACACGGGTGTGACGATTATCTTATCCACCGTTTGCAAAACGGGTTGCTTTTGCTTGCAACCGCATTTAGTTTGGTTGTAATACTTGATAACAAAATCCGATCCACAAGCCGTGCAAGTGCCTACTAACCCAATACGGTCTTTACCAATGGTTCCATTGGGCACTCTTTCGCCTTCCAATTTTACGGGTTCCGGCTCCACAAAAGCACTTACAGGGATTGTCTTGTGGTAGGTTTTAAATTGAACATTTTTTTCTAAGTGGTAGCCACGCGCTTTCAAAAGTGAATTTAATTTTTCAGAGGTCTTTTCGGTAAAATCTCTAATTTTGAGTTGTTCGCTCATGTAAAACGACACAAAGTCTGTTTTAATCGCTTTCATGAGCACCTTTTGTTGATCTTCAGGATAGCATTTGAATTTGTTAGCCCATTCTTTACGACGCAAGTAGTCATTCAGGAAAGGCTTACTTTTAAGCGTATTCTCCCTTTGGTCGTCAGCCTCTATCTGTATTGCTAGTTTTATTTGTTTGATATCATCTGCAAACCATGGGGCATTATCTTTGTCGCCTGCCTTAAAGATGCTTTCAAATTCATCTTTGGTGAATGGACGATTTAAGGCAGTTTGCACTTCTTCAATAGCTAAATCTTTAGATTCCTGGTATGAATGGCCAACTTTTTGATATATATCAATTAAGTTGACATATTGGTCGTTGAAATCTTTTAAACCGACTTCTTCGTCATTAAATATTAGGTAGGTTACCAAGCACAGTGGGTTATCTTTCAATACCTTGGTTACGGCATTGAAACCAGCGTGGGAAATTTTCCCATTACCGCCCATCCAACGGTCATTGTCTGCGCAAATTATCATTTGTTGTGATTCGTAGATGTTGGGGTATCTTTTTACGAATTCATCTACAATAAGTGGCAAGTTCCCACTGTCGAAGCAAACTATGACTAGCGCATTTTTCTTTAATTTTTTTGCAGCTAAATCAATGGTTAAAGCGTCAGCTAATCCTTCAGTGAAGTACACGAAATCAGGGGTGCCAAAATTGCCAACAGTGAAAAATGCCCTTTTGCTTTGGCATCTAAAATTAAAAAATTTATCTAGTTTCTTACCCTCTCTAGTTTTCTTCTTTTCTTTAAGTATTCGCTGGATGCCAGCGAATTTTAATTTGTCTCCTTCCCATTTCATAAGTGGGATGATGAGGGTATCTTCTGTGGCTTTTTTGATTTGCCAATAAAATTCTACATCATTTAGGTCTAAGTGTTTTCTTGAAAGATAAGGCGTTGTGCCTACGGCAAGCTTGTTTTGGTTGTATATTTTTAGAGCTTTGAGGCGTGTTTCTTCATCTTTCTTTGCTTTTTCTTCAGGCGTTTCCGAAGGAATGGATACAGGCTTTGGGTTATAGCCAGGGGTAGGAGTAAAGTCATTATCAGCAATGTTTCCAGTACTTGCTTGTGCGATGGTATGTAGCCCATCATCATGGGTTCTGACAACAACTTGGTATCCAACAGAACTACCACGAGTTCTATTTGTCGTTAATAGAACAAAAGAACGACCTCCATAATGTTGTCCACATTTAAATTCGCCGTTTTTAGGTCTTTTTGAGAAGTTTACTTTTACCGTTTGCCCAGGGCTGGGAAACTGAATTCCTTCGGGAATTTCTCCTTCAAAGATGCTAGGCAATTGGGAATTTGCTAATCTGACCACTTCCCAGCTTGAAACATCTGAATATTTTCTTCTATTATTATTGACTTCCATTGTCCATTACTCCATAATTGAGACGTTTTTTGATTCTGTCATAAACGTCTATTTTTAAAAGTATTCAGTGCTACTTTGGACAGAAGTGGCACTTTGTATTTTAGGTATTACAGTGATACTTAATAATGTATTTTCCAGGTATCTCATCGATCGGGTAAACCGATACCAACTTACCCCCCCCCACGTCATGAAGCTTAGATTTGCTTATTATTCCTCCTTTAGACAATAGGGCAAGTTTAACTATGTAATCTTTGGGTTTTGACTCATAAATAATTAAGTCAGATAGATTAACTTCACTAGATTTCAACTTCATCTTGATAAATTCAAATACCGTCACTAATTGGTTACGTTGGCTTGAATCATCAAGCACAACGATAACGTTTCAACTTTAGCGTCTTACCGTAATTTAAATGCTGACATCACATCTTTAGAACAGCCATTAAGGTCAAGCAAGTAAAGTTTTTGTAATATTTCGATTTTGTTTGTTATCTCATTAAAGCTAACTCCTCTAAGTATCGATACCATGTATTCAGCAAGCTCTAATTCTTTAATCTCTCTACTACATAACTGATAATGTACGGCTTCCCGCAAAATAAGAAAATCATCAATATAAATCAGATGATTAGCGCTGATAACGTCATTGAATAGCATCCGAAAGTTTGTCTTAACAGGATGTTCTTTGGCAAAAATACAGTCGTTCTGGAATACGAATTTAAACCGATCTTCATTAATTTCTAAGAAACTAAAAAGTCCCTTAGCACCACTCAAAGATTCCTGAATTTTCACAAGCAAAATTTTTTTTTTGGATGTATAACCAAGGGTTCTTAAATATTTAACGGCTTCTTTCATTCTTAAACTGAAAGGAACGAAATTGATATTACTTTTAAGAAACGCCCGTTGTACAACCAGCGCACCAAGCAGTGTCTCAAGACTTCTAAGTTGTTGAAAGTCAATCACTTTCGTTCCTTTTTAAAATGATCATTTGAAGCCTATCTAGAAGATTTTGAATATTTTCAACTTGGGCCATTTCATTTTCAGCAGGTATATTGAAATGCTTGAATACGTCGCCTTTACTAACACACGTAAATAGTCGCAAGATTAGAACTACCTTCAATTCATCTGGCAAAAAATCTACAAGTTTTTCTATAGAAGTAAATAAATCCATTGCATTTATTTCAAGAGTGGGCATTGTCCCCTCCACAATTGTCACATCCACCATAGAACACAAATAAATCAGTCGTGCCATCTTTTAATGGCTTTGGCAAATCTTCTGCTTTTCTGCCGTTTAGCGGGGAATTTCCGCGCTTCATCAAAATCAGATCGTTGGCTTGCTTGTAGATACGTCTCGCTAGCTCAAGTTGGTGATCCGGTTCAAGACCCAATGCATCATATTGGATTTCAGATATTTTCGATTCAGCCCGCAGCTTATCTCTTTGCTGATTAGTATATTTTGCAAGCGTAATGTTTGGTGTAGTGTCTGGCGTAGTGTTTGACATTAAATTTCCCCTTTATCTTGCTGATGATGTGTTTTGATTTCAGTACCATCTTCTGGTGCTGTACTTTCTGTTGGTAAGTAAATAATGAACATTACCAGGCAGATTATTGTATTCATAGTAATCTCCTATTGACACAGCATATTATAACAACAAAAGAATCAAACGTTAATCCTTAATTATTTACTTGTTAAATATCAATTAGTTACAGGTTGTTTTTGGAGGTTTTGCGTGGTTTAGGGGTCGTCGGAATGGGGATTGACGTATCTAGTGTGACTTGGTTGTGATTTTTGATTACGAAAAAGAGGGCGTAGGAGTGCCATTCGGTGCCATTGAAGTATTCAAGGCTATCGAAATAATTTCGTCTGATCTTGGTGACCTGACAAACAATTCCAGTGTCGACATAAAATGCGAGAAAAGGCAATTTGGGAGTGCGTTCTTTAGCCATTTGGGATTCCCCATGGTCAAAATTAACCCACAGGCGACTAAAGATAAGGGAGGTGTAAATCTAGCAGAGAAGTGCTATACTTATTCCCGTATCCCACCTTGTGGGGTGTGATAGCTGGGAACGCGGTGTCGGATAGACATTTTGGGCGTTCCCAGCGCTTTTTTTAAGGCCGTGTAGCTTCTAACTACATGGCCTTTTTCTATTCTAAGCTGTTCCCTTTCAAAAAATCAAGTCTTTTTTCACCTAATTTTCTTTTTTATAACAATTAGTTAGTTAACTTTTTGTTAATGTTTAATACTAGTCTAGTATGTATCAATTATTTATTTGTTTGAAAACATGGGTTTACTTTTATATCCATTTTAGTTAACCTATAATGCATAATTTCCCAGCATTTATGCTGGGTTTTTTCAGCTTTGACATTGGCTTAAAAATGTCCTGCTCCCAGAAATGGCAGTAGGTACGCAAGAGAGTGCACTGGCCTGTCATGTCGGATTGTGGCAGGTGAAACCAACCCTTATTGACGGCGTATAGAAAACGTTTATCTTATTGATAATGTTAGACTTTTATTCTAAAAAGCAGTTTTAGAATTTTGAAGCCTGTCCGGAAAATGAATCCCCAGAAGGCAAAGATTAGTTTGGTTCTTTCATTTAACATTTTTTGGAGGTTTAGTTATGCCGTTTATCTTGCTAATAATTGCGGTTGTTGTGATAGGAGGGCCGTTATTGCTTATTTGGGCCGTTAACACGTTGTTTGCTACAGGTATAGGATACAACCTGGCAACTTGGTTTGCAGCTTTGATTTTGGGTGGCGTTGTTTCTAGTAATGCCAAAAAGTAATTTTGGCTTGTTCCCACGCAGCGCACGGGAATAAGATAAAAATTATTTCAGTTCGTTGGTTTAGCATTTTTTTGGAGGAAATATGAGCATTGAAGACTATTTTGTGGATTACCTTTTCAACAGAGGTATGTTTGAAAACCAGGCTAAAGAAGTTATGGAAATGGTCAAGGAAAGAAATAAAGAAATGGCAGGTCGTTGGGGCGATAATATACAATATTACCCAAAAACTGTGTTATCTTTGCTTACTTTCAGTGTGAATGAAGTTGCAGTTGAATGGATTGACAAAAATTTACCTAAAGCTTGGAACAGAGATGTATTTGTGGCAGCAAGTAGCAAACCACAAGGAAAATATGAGTAAGACAACGATTAGAACTGGCGTTTTCGAAACGAATTCTGACAGAAGAACAATGGGAGCGATTTTACATGGGAGATGATGGTACCCATACCATGTACATCGATATGGTAAGAGGTGAGTTCGCATCAAGCTCTACTTCAGACATCAAGTATCCCATTGAGCCTACAATCATTCCAATGTTTAAAAAAGTTATTGAAGAGTCTTAGGATTGTTACCCTTAACGCGGGCGCGTCATAACTGCATTCCCGCGCAGCGCGTGGGAACAAGATAATCGTCAGTCCAACCTACGAACTATCTTGAGACGATTCTGGAAAAATAACAGGTTTCGCCTCATCAAGCCCAAGTTTTACCATTTCACAGCTATCTGATGGTAACATCGACACGCACATTCTCAAAGAGTTAATCGCGCTTTTCAAGCCAATATACTCAAGCGGCAAAGATTCGGTCCTATCACTCAGTATGTCAGCCGCTCCTTGATAAATATACATTGCCTCAATTCTGTCTGCAGAACCCATCTTGGGCATTTTCAGTCCAATTTTATAAGCATCTTCGACTTCCCCGTAAATAAGCTCTGCTCGCTTTTCATCAGGTAGTTCATCAGAATACTCAATATCAATAGGCTCAACCGCAAACACAGAAGCTCCATTCATGACAAGCAACAATACAAACAAAAAAAGTAATTGTTTCATTATTAATATATCCCACTATAAACATTTGGTATGGTAAAATCAAATTTACCTATTTTAGGCTTGCTCCCACACGCTACGTGGTAACTATGTATCGATTTCTTTGCCGTCATCCGGAGGTTCCGACGGCTCTATAGGAATGATGGGGGAAATCATCAGCCCTTCCTTTACACCATTAAATAATGGAGTGTAAGACAGGCTTTCCTTCTTTGTCTGTTGGGACGGGAAAATTTCCGACATGCTCAATGTTGTCAAACATAGCATCAATCCCGCAATTATTGGTTTTATTTGATTCTTCATCTTTTTTATTGGTACCTATTGTTCTTAGACCTAATGCCATCGGGTCTTTATCCATCATCAACTTCTTCAGTTCACCTATACCATTGTCAGCCATATGCGACAAAATGTTGTAAAACATAAGTTTATCATCATCGGTCAAGGAATTTACGATATTTAAGAAGTCCTCTTCCCCAACGAAGTGATATGTTAATATCACGACTGCGGTTAGCATCCCTTTATTTCTTGAAGTTTGGAATATATTCTTTTTCTTGCTTTTTCCAAAAATATTATCTATTGCTTGCAGCAGCAAGCCTGTAACTGATGTACTAAAAGTACTCTTATCTTTTTTATAGCTATCTTCTATTTCTACTTTTTTTATTTTCATTCTTCCCCCTTAAATTTTGGGTTTGGGGCAACTATCATATATTTCAAGTATTTAAACAAAATAAATGATAATTTTAAATTATCTTAACATTTTAGACAACGAAATGCCAATTGAATGACAGGCCAGGAAGTAGAGTTTTTAACGTTTGATATTCAGTTTTGTCATACACGTTTTAATTGTGGTTTCAGGGATTTTTAGCTCCTCGGCAATTTTTCTAAACAACATTCCTTTTTCTGTCCGCATTTTGACTGCCAGCAAAACTATTTTGGTTGAATATTTTGATTTTATGTGCAATTGCACGTCATCCTCAGTTATGCCAGCAACCACTTTCAATTCATGACCATGCATCTCAAGCCACTTTGTAACATTTTTGTTATTTTTAGGTCGGGTGATAACCTGCATTCCGTCGTCATCCGATAAATTACCAACGGTATTAACACCGTTATCAATATCAGTCGGTATTGATTCCGTTTTATCAATAATTGTCGACGATGAAATTATTGATTTATTATCATAGGAAGGTGGTAATATTATTGAGGACGTTATCAGTTTATCTTGTTGAATTACTTGAAGATTATCAGTAATTTTATCAGTTACTGGTAACGAATTGGTAACCGTTTGCTGATAATATATCACCAAACTGATTTATAACGGTACTAAGACGACGAAGTTGTAACGCCATATTATCAATTTTTATTGATAAGTAATTAGAATTATCGTTATCGCCTGTCAGATAAATATCACTATTATCAATAACGCTAAGGTAGTCTAATAATATTTCATAAATGAGCTTCATTATCCTCATTTAGTTAGCACCACTATTCTAACGTTATGAGGATAAAGATAAAACGTTAGGAGTAATTAAGAGATGATCACAATAAAATTATCAAAACTAAAACTTGATAAAACTGTTGCCAAAACAGCAATATCAAGAGCTATGGCTAAAACATCTATTAAAACAGCAACAGAATTGGCACGAGAAATTACAACAGAGCTGAACATGCTTTATGGTTTAGCGCGCAAGGGGATGGATGTTAAAACAACACCTACAGGTTTTTCCGTTCAAGCAACCAATCAGCGCTTGGGTAGACGATTAGTTAAGGGCGGGTATCTTGCTTTTTCTGTATTTAAACCACGTCAAACTAAGCAGGGGGTTCAAGCTAAAGTTTTCAAACGTGGTGGCCCTAAAAAGATTCGGCATGGTTTTATGGCTACTATGCCAAGTGGACATAAAGGCGCTTTTATACGTAAACGCGCAACTGATCCATCTTACAAATCTTACAGGGGGAAGAATAAAGCTGAATTAAAAATTTTAGAAAGTGGTGGGGCGAATTATGAAAAAGTGGCTAGTCACTATCAAGGGAAAGTTCAGGATTTTGCTGTACAGCAAGTTATCTTTGAAATAGAGAGGCAAATGGGTTATCTGACTAGGTAGGTTTTAATCCACTCAGTGACAGCGTTTTGTTCTATAACAGGAGATTTTTAGTCGTGGTGTGCCTCTTAGGGTGTGCGAAACAACCATAAGAGGTTATGAGGGCTTTTGATGGTGTGTTATTTTAGTTTTTGTTTTATGTCATATAACAGTTCTACAGCTTTCACAAGCGAAGCTTGTGATGCTTCTATGTGTTGCATCACTTCGTCTAAATTCACAATATCGTTTTTATCTGTTTCTCCCAAAAGATGAACGATGTCCATCCCTAATATTTTTTTTAGTTTGTAAATTGAAGCCATTTTAGGCTTGCTTTTGCCCTTCCGCCATGAATGCACTGTTGCTGTTGATACTCCCATTTTGTACACCACATCATGGATATTTAGGTTTAATGCATTCATTTGTTGATTAAATCTTTCTGCGAATTCTTCTTTATCAATCATACTTCTATCCTTTTGAATTTAAATAAATTATTTCATTTTAAGATAGAAAAATCAAGCGTTTTATTTTAGAGTTGCCTTTCTGATTATAAATAGCGTTTTTAATTTAAAATATTTTTTTAGATTTAAACGAAAAAAAAAGATTGACTTTTTAGTTATAACTTGAAATAATGGACGCAACTTTTAAAGTTTAAACGATATTTTAAAAATGAAAAACAAAGTTTACATTGCAAAAGCAGAAGATTTACTTGGTTACGTTCGTTTGGCAGAACGTTGCCGAATTTCGGCTAAAAATTATATATCAAATAAAGAATTCAGAGTTAAAGCTATCTTAACCAAAGATGGCGAAGGATTTCGTTACGTGCAAGTTCGTTGCACTAAACGTACTACTGATACATTTCTAAAAATGTGCAATTTTGAAACAAATAAAATAGAACTACTCATTGATAATGAGTGGACAGAGTTCCTACTAGGCGAGGAACCAAAGAAAGATTTACCACATGAAGTATGCTCCTCTGTTCGTCCTGCGAACCCATTGCTCTATATGAGAGAGCACCAGAATTATGTTTGGTTGTTCGGTTTAAAGGACGATTTTTTTCTTCCTGGGCAAGATGTGATTGGTGAGAGTGCGAGAGGGCCGCCGGAATGATGTTTAAACGTTGATATTGATATTAGTTTGGTTGTGGCTTAATTGTAGCTTTTGATGGCTATTTATTAGTGAAAGTCAGTAGCATTTTTAGTAGTTGAAATTGAATGATTGGTTAAACTGAACTGAACTGAACTGAACTGAACTGAACTGAACTGAATTGGAGTGGGAGTTCGCGACCTGATTGAATGGGTGCCCCGATAATTGGGGCAACGGAAGATGGTAGTATGTGCGACTGTAGCAAACTGCATCACAGCCGGAAATACCGCAGAAATGTGTGCGCGATGACAGCAGGGAAAGACTTGCACTGAATACTAACAGGCTAAAGAAGGGAAGATGACAAAATATCCAGAGGATTACGGCATATACGGACTTTCTCGTGAGTCCATCTAACTTTTGTTAGAAGATCAGAGCGCATCTAATTTGACAGTAGCTTATGCTGCCATAGTTAGAGTGCCAACCGTTTCCACTTCTGAATTGGAAAAACTGGCAGAATTTGATTGTTTGCCTGGTGATATTCTAACTGTTTGCAACTCAACTCCTGATGAGTTGATTAGTTTTTTAGTGAACCAATAATATGACCGTTTTTTCAGATAAATTAATATCAATATTGATATTAGAGATTATTGTTTCTTTACTTATCGGGATTGTATTTTGATATGTCTGAATTAGCGTTATTAGGATTGGTTGTTGCCTCTATGTGGATATTGGCAAGTTTATCAAAACCTTTCGATTTTAAAGGAATTCTTCAAGGTATTCTAGCTGTCATCATTATACTAATTATTAGTAGTGGTGGTGGTGATATAAATCAAGCTGAAGCAAAAATATTGAAAGAGAATCAATTCTCTGAATGGAATAAAAGGGTTGCTGAGTACAACAGTTCAAAACAATCAACGCGAGAATTAGAGGATGGATTTTTTAAGATTAAGAAGAACAATCCATTACCAGAATGGATTTTGATAGTGGAAAAGATTCATCTTCAAATTAAAGAGGCAAGACAAGCGAATGGGAAGCCCGTTTTTAGCGATCCATTTTTTGTCTCATCAATTATGATAACAGAGAGCGTTCCTAGAAACGGAGATACTATTAATCCTGATAGTAAGAGTAGTGCAGGCGCATATGGTCCTATGCAAGTTCTAAAACCAACAGCCCTTCAAATGGGTTGTTCTGAAGAGAATTGGAAAGAATACTACTTTAATATTAGGTGTGGTATGAAGTATCTGTACTTCATGGCAGACTTGTTTTGGGAAGAATGGCCATCACAAAATGACCAATTCTACAAATTGGTTGCTGTTGGCTACCACTCTGGACAAGGTAATGTCAGAGCCTGGATGAAGCAAAAGTTTGGGGAATTTGATTTACCTGCCGATGTAATGGCAGTTATCCCTAAACTTACCAGTAATGGTAAGGAAAGAGTCTGGGGGAGAGTTTATCCCCAACGCACTTATGGCATTAGAACAGCGTTGCACGCTGTCTTAACAGGTAAGAATTACAGAGAAAAATGCACTAGCAGGGCAGGTATTCAGAAATACCTGAAAAGGCCAGAAGAGACAGATGCTTATCTATCTCATAAGGCAACCTACCACTTAGCTTGTCAAATAATTCAGATTCCAGGTGTAATTTATATTTCTGGACTGAACGATCAGTACCACAGTAAAAAGTTCGGTGAAAATAACCGACACCGTCAAGGTTTAGCATTAGATTTATCAGTGTTGCCAGGGTTGGTTGATATTCAGGTGGTTGCTAAAAATATTCAGGAGTTGGCACCAGGTATGGTAACTGTAAAGATTCCTAAGTGCAATAAATGCACTGCGAACCACATCCATGTTGAATTCAAAGGGTTAACAGTGAAAGAAAGCATGGAAAGTGCAGAGAAATATTCAAGGATTAATAAAATCAATGAATAAGAATTTAAACACAGGAATGGAAAGAGGTAGCTACACCTTGTTTGGTATAGTTATAGTGTTGGAAGTGCTGTTTTGGATTGAGTTCTTAAGTCCTACTATTACAAATGGTGTCGCCTGTGTGATTGCAGCACTTGCCGTATCTTATTTCTTGGCATATTCAAGAACGGCAATACCTCATGCTAGGCATCAAATGCAAATAAGAGGAATAAGTAATGATAAATTAACTATTTTTACTTTTGCAGAATTAGCAACCTACAGCATTTTGGTTATTACCATTCTTCACATGTTATCTATTTTTACTCTAAACAATGAGAGAGCCGCATATGAAAAGGATGAAAGCGTTGTTGCGGCTAAAATGGCCCTGGTCTCCAGACAAAGTGAGAATGACTTATTTAGCTTTGGATATACTGATAATGAACTGAGTACAGCCAAAATGAAACTTGCAAATTTAAATTCTGAAAAAGAAGGAATTTTGCAAGAGCAGTTGATGAATAATACTTTAATAGAGAAAGATTATAATGAAAAAGTGAAAGCTTTTTGGAGTAAGACGTGGCATTGTAAATATGCTTCCAATGATTATTCTTGCACGGCAAAGAAGACGAAGCATACAACTTCTTTTATCATGAATAGAGACTGTTCACCAAATAACAACATGGTGACAGCATCTAAACATTTATGTCCACAATGGAAACAATTAGAGGCTGAATCCCCCGCCTCGAATGTTACTCCCAGGATTTTAGAGATAGATGTTGAAGTAGCTGGATTAGAGTCTGGCCCCTTAAAAGCCTTGAGGGAAAAAGGTATTTTAAAGGCAAATTTGTTGCATGCGCAGCAGGCTTATGAGCAATCTCTAATAAAAATAGGTGCTGATAGTTTAGAGAGAAACGCCTATGAGCTGATGGCAGCTTATGTAGATGCTGAAAAGACAAGCATAACAAGCAAGTCTTTTAGCATGTTAGTGAATATTTTGTTAGTGGTTTTGATGGGGGCTTTTCTTTGGATATATGGTTTTACATCAGCAAGGATGGCCCTCCCCGTAAAGGAAGAGTTATTAACTAACACCACAGAAAAAGAGTCTTTTTCCAGTTTAATGGTAAATGGTTTTAAATCGATTATTTACTTTTTTAAAAAAGGCGAATCAAGTACTAAAGATAAAGCAGTGCCAAAAATCACCATACCTGAAACACCTACTAAAAATGTAAAAGAACCACAAAAAACCATTAAATCCACTAAGCAACAAAAAGTTAAATTGGATAAATCTGATACGACGTTAACTCCTGTTACTGCGGGTTACCAAGGGACAAGCATAGGATTTGGAGCAGAACCAGGGGGGAAGGTGAACGTTAAGTCTCCTATGGATCCAATAGCGCTCAAATACTTTGTTTCGTTGGTTCAAAATAAGACAAGCCAAAACAAAGCGGCTAAGATGGTTTGTGAGTATTTCGGATTGACACAACAACCCAACGGCACGGAGATGATGAAAAAGTCACAATCGTTAGGTTATTTATAATGACAACAGAAGAACAAAAACTTGAAATTGGACAGTTAGTTTTTGACCAAATAACACAGGAAGTTCTGCCAATTAGTTGCAGGTACGTCATTTGTGAAGAAAATCCTGTACCAGGAATACCAAAAACTTACTTTAAGTACAAGGTTGGTTCACAAGTCAGATTTAGGCAAAATTTAATTATCATCTCAAACTGTCGTGAATTAAGGAGAAGCTTATGTTTAACGCTAAAGCATTAAAAAACACATATTTCATATTCCAAAATAGCGATAATATTTATTTTATTGCAGGTGCAGAGAGGACTCAGCGAATTTTGAATGGGGATGAATACATCGACTGGGAAGAATATTCTGTTTTTGATCCATCCACCGGAACGTGGCGATGTTGCAGTAAAAAACTCATATTTCATATTCCAAAATAGCGATAATATTTATTTTATTGCAGGTGCAGAGAGGACTCAGCGAATTTTGAATGGGGATGAATACATCGACTGGGAAGAATATTCTGTTTTTGATCCATCCACCGGAACGTGGCGATGTTGCAGTAAAAAACTCATATTTCATATTCCAAAATAGCGATAATATTTATTTTATTGCAGATGCAGAATGGCCATTTAAGGAGAAGCTTATGTTTAACACTAAAGCAGTAAAAAACAAATATTTCATATTCAAAGGTAGCGATAGTATTTGTTTTATTGCAGATGTAGAGAGGACTCAGCGAATTTTGAATGGGGATGAATACATCGACTGGGAAGAATATTCTGTTTTTGATCCATCCACCGGAACGTGGCGATTTTGCAGTAAAAAACTCATACATTTTGTGATGTAAAGTCCAAATTATTAAACTTACTTTAAGTACAAGGTTGGATCACAAGTCAGATTTAGGAAAAATATAATTATCATCTCAAACTGTCGTGAATTAAGGAGAAGCTTATGTTTAACGCTAAAGCATTAAAAAACACATATTTCATATTCAAAGGTAGCGATAATATTTGTTTTATTGCAGATGCAGAGAGGACTCAGCGAATTTTGAATGGGGATGAATACATCGACTGGGAAGAATATTCTGTTTTTGATCCATCCACCGGAACGTGGCGATTTTTCGGCAACGATGAAAATGAAAACACATTGTTGTCATATCAAATTGACAAATTAAATTAGGTAACAAGAAGTTGAGATTTGATTCAGGATATTGAGCTTCTTTGGGTTACGCTGAATTATTTGACAGATATTTGTCGAATTCAGTGCGACCCATCAATAGTTAAATTGCTGGAAATAATGCTTTATAGTTCGTATCACGAGGAATGCTTGAGGGTGAAAATAACATTTGCCCTTGGTGAAATAAAGAAGCCTAGCTGCCAAGTTTTTGAGATTGCTAGTATTTTTAAGAATGACGACTGTTTGGCCGTTAGGGAGAATTGCCTTTTTATTGAAGGCAAACGCCAATGAGATAGTTGTGGTATGTGATGTTACATATAAGGTTGTTGATGCATATGTGACTATTAGTTAGAACCTGGTAATAGATATGGGGTCGAGGAAGATGTGTATTGGTTGCAATATTTTGATTAAACACAATGAAGCAGTAAACTTTAAACACCCAGATTATGTCCATACTCTTGATAGGTTCTTTCAGAAGTTGGCCAGGTGCGGGACTTAAGACCCCTGTTTTTGCCTAATTTTGAGTTTCAAAAAACTCACTTCCACTTCCGTTTCGAGAAAAATTGCAAAAATGAAACGCGAAAACGACCTAAAAACGGGCTTTTTGAGTACTATTTTTGTAAAAATGCAAAAACGGAAACGGAAGTAGCATCCTAAAATAGGCCGAGTTCTATTTTTGTACCGAAAAATATTGTTTTTATTTGTTAGGGGGGGGTCGTGATGTTGGAATGTACAAAAATGTCAAGTTATGAAGGGAAAATGGCTGTATACATATGTCGCTTTTACCAGAAATACATCAAAAACAATCACATGTTATACAAGCCTTCTCGTTTTGAAGAATTAAAAGAGAAGAAAAAACAACTGAAATTATTTTA
This sequence comes from Thiotrichaceae bacterium, assembly GCA_016745055.1. GTDB lineage: Bacteria > Pseudomonadota > Gammaproteobacteria > Beggiatoales > Beggiatoaceae > JADGDF01. The sequence continues at coordinate 55,924 of JADGDF010000004.1, forward strand.
GGAGAATAAATGGAAGTAATAATCAGTAACAGGGGGTTTTCTTCAGTGTTTCATAGGACTTACGTTAATCAAACTAATTCTAGAATCATTGGGGAAAGTTCTACTATTGGAGATTATGATGATTCATTTGACATTCCTGGCAGTTCATTTCTATGGGTTGGTGATAGCCACCTCATCAATAGGGATGAAGTTAGGGAATTGGTAGGATTGATGCAATATTGGTTTGATAACAAAGGATTACCCGACGTCGGATTGAAACCACAGGAGTTAAAGCCATGAAGACTGAGCAGAAAGGCACAGACCCTGAAACCGCACCTGAGTCTGGCGGGGCGGCTGGAGTAGCCTTATTAGAGCGGCTGGGGATACGAACCCAGTGGGACTTGTTGGATCTGGCAGAAAAATCCAATCCACCGAAGGAGCAGCCAAGTGTCTCCAAAAACTGGTGCACTGACGTGCCATTCTCGGTGGATGGGTGGGTAGTTTGGATTTTTTACGACTGTGGCGAACTCGACTACATCACTTATTTCACCGCCCCTGACGGCACGATGATCGACTTTTGGGAATGGGACGAAAACCATCCCTGGAAAAACGATCTCATGAACTGGCGAAATGTTGGAGACATGCATCGGCTTCAGTTGAGTGCGGCTAATATCCAAGCATCAGGCGCGTAGTCGCCTGGATGCTATTGTTAGGCGCTTGCATAATGGAGAACGGCAGCATAGCAACTAAAAGTATTGAATTTTGTTATTTCAGGGGGTGATAGTAGTGCGAGGAAGTTAACCCCAACCACCCCACCCATTATCCCGCTTAACAAGCTTCTTTTTAGGAGACGCCTGAACCTCAACAGGATCGCCCTTAATTTTTCTGCGATACCCCGCCTTAAAAGCCAAAAACAGATTACCCACAAGACAATCTAAGTAATGATTATTTCCGGCATGCACCCATTTCCCTGATTGACCGTCTTTCCATTCAGACGTAATCTGCTTGAAAAATTCATCTTCAGTGTCATGAGGAAAATACCACCGGCCAGGGGCGTTAGCGTCCCATCCGAGTCTGGCATAAACCTCTGTTTTGAAAAAATCAGTATCAACTTTCCATAGCTCAATACCAGCCCGTACATGACGACCAAAATCATTCACATCAATCAATGAATGAGTCCAAGGTTCATTCATAGGTCTAGGCGAACCTTTTGTGATTAGTAATTTAGAATGTTGACGTTTGAATTCATAGATGATATTGCGTGGTATTTTTTCAACTTCTCCCATTTCTTTAGCTCTCAGCGACTTGGAAGGGTTAAACCCTGAGTCAACGCCATAATGAGAAAGGTAGTAATTGCCATAACTCGCATTGTGGAGCTTGTCTAAATCATTCCAAACGGTCCAATCAAATGTGTCGCCATAAATCTCGCCGTAATCAATCACGTACATTTCAAGCCGTTCATCAACAAGCGACCATCCACACACCGTATATACAAGCCGATTCCCCTGTATGTCCGTGTAACAAGTTAACGCTTTAACCGCGTTAGGCACCTCTTTGCGAGCATAAGGTTCCGTGTAATTCTTTTTCAAATCCTCCCATGACGGCCTTTCACCAGTACCACCGTCCAACTCGCCAAAGTTGGTATTGATCACGCCTTTTAAGCGCCCCAAATCCCCTGATAATTTAGCCCTCTGCAAGGTCAGTGCTCTATCCTGCCAACGGCTGTTAGGAAAAAGTGAGCATAACCCGCCCACATAAGAGGTGTAGCTAAATGCATTAGGTGGGTCGCCACACACCTTATCATTTTCAACCCATTGACCTGGTGCAATGGATTTTCCATGTTGAATCATGCTGCGTTGTTTTGACTTATCGTTTAACGCGCCACAATGAGGGCATATTAACGCAGCTTCTTCATAGGCTTGCACAGATGTTGCGTTATCAGCAATATACAATAGCTTCATTTTTGGGGTGAAGTACGTATTGCAATGGGAGCAAGGAATCATGAACTCATGTCGTGTACCTTCTTGCCATAGCGCCCAAATTTTAGACGTAATATTGCCAGGTTCCATCACATCCCAATGAATTAATCCAGTGTCAGGATGCTTGGAATCGGTGATGATGCCACCCGTAGGCGTACTGTTGCCAATTAGTTTGAAGTTTGGAAATGTAGCGCCACGTACCTTAGTCAGCTCCCAAGGCGAGCCTTCACCACTAATATTATCAGCGCGGTCAATTTCATCAAATAAAACAAAAGAAGAAGGAGTGCTAGCCACTTGTGATTTAGAACCAGCAAACGCAACCCCTAAGCGCACACCGTTAATGTAATATTCTGATAATTTTGACTTACGATGGTCAATCGTATCCCATAGTTCAGGAATAGATTGGAACATCTTTGTGAGTCTATCTTTTGATATTTGATTGGCCATATCCTCTGTCGGAAAGAACACAAGCATAGAACGTGGGTTATGGCTTTGGATTTTCCCAATGATAATGAGAAGGGATTGGGTTTTTGAAACTTGCGAGCCGGTGCAGAATATAAATTCCTTGTATTTTGGCGATTCCACGGCTTGCGCCCAATCATACACCCATGGAGTAATATCGGGATCATAAAGTCCACCAGTAGCAGACTCTTGAGGAAGTTTTATTTTTGTTTTGGCCCAGGAAACAAAATCAATCTTGGGAGGGGGAGATAGAATGGCTATCTCTTGTTTGGCTATCGATATAAGCCTGGAGTCCATCTGCAGTTTTTTGTCTTAAATCGTGGCTGATTTGCTGTAAGAGTGGGTAAATAATGGCCTGATCAACATCAATGTGTAATTGATCATTTAGAAGTTCAGACAGTTTATTTACGTATTGAGCGGGGAAGGAATCAATGCCTTGATTTAATGCGGCATCACGGCCTAATGCATATTGTCTAATGTCATCAATGTGGAGAAATTGTTTGCGCTTGATGGCAAGCTCTAATTCTTTATCATCTGCAGTGGCCTTGCGTTCGCGAGCTTGTTGATGACGTAAATCAAACTTTTCTTCAGTGCTTTCTTCTTTATTAGAAAGGTATTTGTAGAGAATGGGCAAACATATTTCTAAGTCCCATTTTCCATGCCCTGTTTTACCGTTTTCAAAGCCAGCGTCTTTAGCTAGACTTCTAATCCAACGATCTGAGACGGCAAAGAGTTTGGAAAATTCTTTTGTGGTAACTTCATAGGGCATTATTTAGTTTGGAGATTGGATTACAATTTTCGTAAAATTATTTTACCAATATTTGAAAAAGCAGAAGTAAGCAAATTTATTATATATAAAAAACAAGGTTTTGTTTGCTCTCTTATTAAATAAATATATAAAATTAAGTAAATTTGTAAAAAAGTTATAGTTACTAAATATAATATAAAGAAAATAATAAGACCAAAGACGTCAAGCGCATTTAACATAAAATTTTTATATCTTAAAAAAATAGACCTAATAGAGAGTTATAATTATAAGTACGTATGGATTTAGAGTCATTTATTTTTACGAATATTAATATCTTTACTCTTCTAATATGTAGCTTTTAATTTTGTCAACATAAAACTTAAAGGATTCATCTTTATAGGTAATAGAGAGTTTATCTAAAAGAGAATCTTTAGAAATGTAACCATATTTAACCATACCAGCAAATGCTTCTCTTAAGAAGGAAGAACTATAAGCTTGAATGCCGTCGTCAAGTATAATTATTAATTTTTCACCTTCCTTTAACAATTCAATTTTTGGCTTTAGATAATTCTCTCTAAATGCTTCTCCACTAGCATCGCCATCAGTTAGATAGCGTCCAGCAGGTTCAAAAGAAAAGTCACGAGCAATGTTTAATACTTTCATTTCTAAATTCATTACGCAATGGAGTGCGCAGTTACTGTATTGAGACTGGACAGGTCGGGGCAAACAAATTAGCGTTTCGCTTGAGTTTTGTAAAGATCAATTAATGTCTTTGTTAGCCATAAATTTATTATACATTTCATCAGATATTTTAACTTCTGGGGGATTAATTGGGATACAAGGTGAAAAACATTCGTATTCAAAATAATCCCAACCTCTTTGTTCAGCATAATAATGCATATATTTTAATTGTTTTTCAAACTTTTCACCCAAAGGGAATGTAGTGTCTAAAGCAAAATGCAAAAATTTCCCTATTTTGCCTTTATTTTCTAAAACAGGAATCTTTGAATTGGCAAATTCTGTTTTTTTTCCATCCACATATAAGTTGTATTTTGCCATGTTTATTTTTTTAATGACTATGATGGTTAGTATTGCCGCTAGTGTCAACAATGGACTTATCACTCGTAATATTTTCATAAGAGCGCAATCCTTTAGTGACAGTCACAAACCCATCTAATAAAATTGAGGGTGCATGAAGTTGTATTGCACTTCCCGCTGTGATTTTGGCCGTGTTACCAACATTAATTATAGCATTATTCCCAATGGTTGCGTTAGCGTTTTTGTTAACATGCATATTAACGCTTTGAGTATCAAAATCATAAACCCAATAGGAACCATCAGCATACAATATTTCGTGCTTATGCGGACTATAATGATGATAGCGCATAATTGTACCACTGCTATAGATAATTTCATCTAAGTGGTATTCTGGCGATTCCCTGTAAAAATATTTCTTTACCGACCCATCAGCAAACGTAGTCTTGCGTAAATGAGTTGTCTCGGCTTCATTCCACTCGTATTCATCAATAAAACCATCTGGCCATGCCCATTTTTGATGATGCAGAGGCACTTTTTCATCATACCAATACTGATAGTCGCTACCATCAGCCATTATCCAATGATGGTAATGTGTTTGATTCTTTTCGTCCCACTCATACTCAAAAACAGCATTGTCAGGCCATTTGTAATGCCGTCTATGGATTTTTGTATCTTCGTCCCAAAGAATCTCGTGGTCTAATTTATCAGCATAAAGCTTATGCTGCCAGTGACGTGGAGGAACCCCTGTTTTATCAGAATTTGTTTCTTTTTCACGAGGTGTTCTATCTTCCCGATCATCCAAAAACCAGTACTCAAATTTCGTACCATCGTGGAAAACTCGTAGGTGCCGATGCAAATAGCGGTCATACTCAACAAGATAGTCATCTTTATAACGAATCCTATGAACAGATTCTCGCCACGGTCTTTTGTCAGGTGATTGGTCATCAAACCCAATGGGAGGACGGTTTTCATCAGTAACTAAAGCCCCTAAGACGAAAGAAAACTTGGGATTACCTTCGGGCGCTAAAACGACTACCCTTTCTCCTACCTCAAAAGCCCAATACTCATAATCATTGTGCGCCCGTAAATGGATTTGTGGCATCCAATAAGGCTTATGATCACCTATTTTTACGCGATAAAGCGGCCCACGAAATAACCCATTTGCATCCTCATTCGTATACCACTCAGCTTCATTGTCACCAGGCGCACCTTTTGAGTCGTAACGCGCCTCAACAATGACACCTTCACGTATCATATTAGTTGCTTTACGTGAGGCCTCCTGAGCATTGTAATCGCTTTGTTCTCGGTTATTCACTGGCTAAATGCAGTCCTCTTTAAAACGTAGGCATACTGTCCACCATCACCAATTTTGAAATCCAAAACAGGAAAAAAACTATCTTGGCTGTTGGTTAAATGATACCCCATGCATTTAGCTGTAAAATCATAAACAATATCTCCCTCTACATAGTTATTTGGATTTTCTGACTCTTTTAGCACAAGCGGGTTTTGTTTTAGCGCTAACAATATAGGTAGGGTGTCAATAAAAGGATCGTCTGTCCTTAAATGCACCTCCATTGTGGCTGCAAAAACAAGCAAAATCTCCCACTCATAATCCGCTAAACCAGGATGTGGCGTTATAATTGAAGTTTCAGGGAAGACAGGAATAAATTCTGTATTTCTCCAAATATCACCGTATACCTTTAAATTCAGGGAGTTAATACGTAGGGTAAGTTGGTCTGAAATGATTTTTGCGAGAGGGGTGTACATTAAGAGAATTTGAAGTTATAAAAAATATTTTACTTATCATGTACGATAAGCAATAATTTGAATTGTAAATTATATTGGAGTGGGTATGACAAAAAAAATAATAATGAGGAGCTGTTATGGAAGATAAATTCAAACCAAAACTACAAGGATGTAGTTATTCTGCTTACTCAGAAACCAGGGGGCCTGACGGGCACCGCATTCAATTTATATTTGATAGTGACACAGTAGCTTATGCTGATAAAAATCAAGCCTACCAGAGATGTCTTTGTCGATGCACTGACTTAAATAAACAGTACAAGTTTATTTAATGAACACAAAGAGGAAATGATGATAAAGGACTAGCCTTCGCTGCGAGGCATGGATGCCGAGTAGTCCGCGACTAGCTGTGCGCACAAAAATAGTATAAAACAGTACGCAAGGGCGACAGTCCTTGATGTGCGTTTTTTGCTATTTTGGGGCTTCACCCCAGCGTCAAGTCATGGTGGAGTAGGCTGACGGAGTGCGTAGTGTAACGGAGTACGCAGTTGCCGTATCAAGACCGGACGTGTCGGGGCAAACAAACTAGCGTCTCGCTGAGAATTGAGTCGCTCTTAGGGATAGGACGTCCCGGGAGCGTCACGAAAACTCTGCGTGACACCGGCTCTTGCGTTAGTACCTGCTTTTCCTCCACGCAATCCGACATCAGATAAACCTGAAGATATAAAATATCCAAGGTCATATTTTAACACACAATTAGAGTAGTCTAGCGCTTCCTTTAGCCAACTACTAGAATTTTTCAACAAGTTCAAAGTCATTTTTTTATCTTGCTTTCGGCAATAACGTTGTTTGTATTTAGTTTTCCTAAACCTTTTCCAGTTTCTTTCATGATGCCACCGTGGGCTATACTCTTGTTTATTTGAAAAATGCTTATGCATTAGCCACGTGTTATAAGGAATCTGTTTTCTTTTAGAGCGAGTTAACTCTGGATAATCTTGACAGATTTCGTGAAAAAATCTCATTAGTGCAAAATATCTGTTATTTTAACAACCTTATCTTTCCAACCACGAGAAAATGCAGCTGGTGAGTGCGTTACAATAATTAATTTAGAGTTAGGGGCTAACTTTTGAATACCCTTAATTAAACATAGTTGCCATTTCATACTAAAAGAAAGGTCACTATCCGATGGGGTAAGAAAATGAACAGATTTTAGAGCTGACTCTCTTGAATTTTATTTAATAAAAGAGACTTACCTGTTCCATTATCCCCAATAATAATATTAACTTTGTGGTCGGGATACCATTTTAAGTCTTTGTTTCCAAAAAAGTTTTTAGCTTCCGCAAGAGAAAGTTGATTGTTATACTAAAAACATAATTAAAATCAAATTTTTCAACATTATTTATGAAATAAAAACATGGTAATATGCAAAAAACAAAGGATGTTAGAGGTAGTTTGGCTTGATAATGAGGTTAGCTTGCTTTTGAATAAAGTTTATTTGACCATAAAATAATTAGACGTTACACTTATCTGTAGCCTTTTTCCAACTACCTTTACAAAACACAAGGATATTTTGGTGAGTTTTTACAAACTTTCTGCCACCAATAAATTGTCTTGTAACTCTAATAGCACCACTGCCTACGTTAGTAACTAAAATCCCTTCGTTATATAGCTTCGCCCCCGTTTGTTCAAAGCCATCAATTGTTTGACTTACAAAATTCCTGTAAAAACCTTTCTTATCCCGAAAATCACCGACTACGAAACAAGCAAAGGAATCAGGCTTTAACTTTTTCACACACTTAAAAATTATTCGCTTATAAGCCGCGATAAAAGCATGGTAATCCATTGTGCTCAAATCTTGAGGTAAATCACTGTACCTTTCCAAGTTCCCGTAAGGAGGGCATGAAAAAATAAAATCAGCTTCAGGCGCGTTTTCAATTTCACTCATGCTGTCACCACAAACCCATTTTGGCATAATAGGGAGGGTAATTTTGTGAGATTGTTTATTATTAGAATCTATTTGTTCTTCCCTTAAATCACAGCCCCAATATTTACGCTCTAACATTCCAGCGACTATCCCACGAACACTACCACCTGAAAATGGGTCAACAATTTGTCCGTTTGTGGGGCAAAACCATCTATAGATAATTTCACATAGGTTTGGATCAAATATACTTGTTCCCTGTTTTTTTCCTCTTATTGTGATAGATATACTTTTGGTATAACATAAACAATTATGTCGGCCTATTTCACTTTCTATTCCTAAATTTAACCATTCGTTTTTTCTTTCTTGCCATTCTTTTGTTCTTGCGTTAAAGATTGAGAATGGTGGAAAAATGAATCTATCAGACACAGGGCCACGGCCTTTCGTTTTTATTATGTTTTCAAATAAATCTTTTTCGTTTTTTGTCATTTTTTATACTACATACAACAATAGCAATATTACCTCTACAACAGATTGATCATCAAAAGGCTCCACCCCCTCCACAACATATTGTCTCTCTTTGTAAGTGACAATATCCCCATTAGTGGGGAGAACTCCTTGTAAATCAACAACAGGCATATAAAAAGAATGCCTCCGCTTACTCACAGTATTGGAGTAACCTACATTCGTAGGTGGTTCGGTGGCATTTGGAGAAAACATGGCTTTTAGTTCAACAATTACTTCTCCTTGCGTAAAAGTAATATCTACACCATGTTTTCTGATAATATTGACGCTTGTCTGGTTAGCTAAGTCATTAATACTCATTTCAATGGGTAAAAGAACATGCTTGTACAATTTTCACAAACAGGACAACCTTGAGTGGTAGCTTTGATGCTGTTCTTTAGGTGTTCCGTACTTTGTTATTTGCATAATCAAAAATTAAGTCAACGCAGGCATTGCAGGCATTTTGATCAACACACTACAACCAGGTGACGTTACCTTGACATCAATATCCGTTCTGCAACGGTAAATTTCTGAACGCACGCTTGGTTCGCGGTAAGTTTCAATTTTTAATGGAGGTGGCCCATTAAACACAGAAGGCCCAGCAGTATCCCGTGAGACATCTCCCGTCCAGGCAAAAGTACGGCCAAAGTTGGGAACTTGCAAGTTTTTGGTTTTGTTGTCAAGGTACATTAATGCAATGTAGTCGTGATCCCATGCTGATTTAAACTCACTGGTTTTTCCGCGTGGTTTTGTGTCAAAAGCACCATACCCAATATAAATGTTTTTAATATTGAAGTACTTGGTTAACAATGCCACTAGGTTGTTTTTATCTTTTAATTCAAGAGGGTCCGTATAATGTACAGAGGCTTTGATTTCTATGTGTTGATCAATAAATTCAAAGTACTTTTCTGGAATGACAATCGTGTTGGAGCGTAACAATGACAGACTACGCATTTTTAGTCTTGCTTCATATATGTCTTTTTTAGCATTTGCAGTGGGGTCTAACCAATTTTTAGCGGCTGTAATGGTAGCAATCGCATTAGCTTCCTTCATTACAGTATTCGCTACTTTTCTTTCGTAATCAGCTTTCACGATATGCGTTGCTTGTTCAGCGCCGATAATGTCAGCTTCAATGTTATGTTCGCCATAAATGGCACTTAATTTGTCATCTAATACAGACTCAAAGCCTACTTCAGAACACCTGTATGAATCCCATTTTACTTCCCAATCCCGACGCGCATAACTACCATGAGGCGCACGACTAATATCGTCAGGTATTTTTAAAAATTCCTCACGTGGAATGTAAGGGTAGTCTGCTGATATATTGTTAACAGGAAACACTGGCATGATTTTGTCCCCAATATATTCACTGTGAACGTCCTCATACCATAACTCCCGCATTACCACTTCCAATTCAGGACGTGGTAATTCTATACTACTTTGTGGCATCCTTGCCTCCTAGTAAAATCCCTTTTTATCTGAAAACAGCGTCGAAAATCACACCATCTTCGTCACCATCATTAGAAACCGCTTCTTTAGCTTTTGCTGACATGACAGCATTTGTATTGGTTACGCCTACTTTCCCATTAGGCGCTGCATAGAGTTCAGCATCCTTGCTGATAGCCTCTGCTGCAATAAGTGTTATGTTAATTTCTGAATAAGGAATAACAGCAATCAAATCGCCAGGTTGCGCGTATTGAAGGACAATACCACTTCCTTTATTTGTTTCATCAGCAACTACAATTTCGGAAGGCGTAGTTGTGGTCGCGGTTTTTAACATAACACGTTGGTAAGGTATTAAGGCTTCCCCAGCAGTGTAAGTATTTCTGACAAAACCCATTAAGCACCGCCTTGTTTTCTGATTATGTGCTCTTTGTACAATTCAGGGTGTTGATTGCCAACTTGAATTATAGCTTTACCTTTAGTTATGCCTTGCTTTACCAATTCATCAACTTTAGCATCAAAAGTAATGGGCATTGCACCCATTGAAGTATCTGCACCGGCGGGGGTTGGAGTGGTGCCATTAGACAACTTGGAGCGTAAATCAATGAGATTTTCTCGCGCTTTTGGTAAATCAATCGTGCTATCAGCTAAACATTGGGCTTTTAATTCGTTGTAACGTCCTTTATGCGGATCGTTTCCTGCCAACATTACGTCAAATAAATGAGTTATAGCTTCTTTACGTTCTTGTTCTGCTTGATTTTCTTGCTCAAGGGTTTCGTAAGCTGCTTTAAAACCTTGTAAATCAGTTTGCATTTGGGTGTTTTGCGTTTCAAACGCTGTCATTTTGTTGCTCAAAACACCCATTTTATTAGCTAATGCATTAATGTTTTCTTGAAATGCAGTCATACTTGTACGCTGTTCATCAGCTAAAGCGGCTAACATTCCTTTAATTTCGTCGTTCTCTTCCATTGAGATTCCTAATTTTCCTAAAACGTCTTCAAATGTACTAATTTCATCTATCATCCTTGCTTTTAAAGCCTGCTCTGCATTAAGCACATCACCTTGTCCAAATTCATTTTGAACATGGGCAATACTTACACCACGAAAGCGGCTTAAATCTGCATGAAAAAATGATTCTAAGTGATCAATTTTTTCCTTAACGCCTTGCTTCCAATCTTTATCACCTGCGTTTAAATGCTTTTTTGGGGCATATTTAGAGGTAATAATAAGTTTTTTGTTATCATTAACATAACTAGCATGTAATACACCCACGCTACCAATAAAAGCGGTTTTCCCTGCATATGACTTAGTTGTTGCGGACTGCAACCAATAACCCGCGCTTGCTGATAAGCTTGTAGCGTAAGAATAAATGGGCTTTGTTTGACGTGCCTGGTAAATCATATTGGCAAATTCAGCAACCCCACCTACCTCACCACCAGGGCTATCAACCTCAAAGAGTATTGACTTTACGCGCTTGTTCTTAACTGCTTGCTCTAACTCTTTGGCTAACATTTCTATGCTTGACCCAAAAAACAACGAATATAAAGATGTATGCTGAAAAATAACGCCACGAATGGGAATAACGGCAACACCACCCCTTATGGTAGTAAGCCAAGAATTATTAAGCGGCTTTCCGAATTCCTTGCTGACTGCTAGTATCTTGCTCAGTGTCAGCAGGTGGCTTTCCTGAATTGCCCAATATTTGTTGGTCAAGTTCATATTTTTTATCAAATTCTCTATCAGCGACAATTTGCATCATTGTCTGTTCTGGGTCGCGGTTTTCACTGCGTATAACTTCGGTGCGCGACATTAACTTGTTGTCAATAGCCATGACTTTCCAACCAATATCTTTGGTTGGGTCAATATTTTGCACAACGGGGGCGCTGTAAATTGCGTTGGTAATACTTGATAAGTCAACATCTTTAGGTATTTTAATTTGGCCGTATAGAATTACGACCTTTATCCACCTTTTATATATTTTTTCAACAAGAGTGGCTAACATTCCTTTAATTTCGTCGTTCTCTTCCATTGAGATTCCTAATTTTCCTAAAACGTCTTCAAATGTACTAATTTCATCTATCATCCTTGCTTT
>JADGDF010000107.1 GCA_016745055.1 Thiotrichaceae bacterium
AAAACCTTGTGTACCTACTGCTAGATGCCGCTTGATACCAGGTACTTTCTTGCCTGCGTCATCACCTTTTTTCTCAGCACAATCAACGTTCTTTACACTCTGTGAGTCAACTATCAACATACTTGGAGTGGCATTGCGTCCAAGGCTCTTTCGGGCCACGCCAACCTGTTTTTTTTAAGAGTTGTTCCAGTAAACTTGGTTTTCCTTCATCATTAGTTTTACTCCAAATCCTCCAGTAGTAATACACCAGTTGCCATTTAGGAAAACCTTCTGGTAGCATTCTCCACTGACAACCACTTTTGAGTACATATAATAACGCACAAAAGATTTCATAAAGTTCTACCTTCCTTGGACTTGTACGTTTGCGAGCTCTTTCTAGAAAAGGTTGGATTTGTTCAAATTGTTTGCGACTTAGGTCGCTTGGGTATGTTTTTCTCATTGTTCCATTATCTGACAAACTTTTAAACTTTTTCAAAGACTTTAAACAGGTTCTTAGTAAAATTTTTTACTTGTTTTTAATATTGGTTTAATATTTTTTGTTTTACTACAATGGTTACTTCTGATTAAATGAACTTATTTCCGCACCTTAAACTTTAAGCTAAATTATCAAGAACTAATATTATTAGAATCCTAATATATAAATTATTCCAAAATAAAAATTTGGAGATAATATAAAGTTGATGTTTAACATATTCTGCATATAGTTTCTTAACTTAATGGTTATGAGGCAAAGATAAGTGATATGTGACAGTATTCAAATATTTTTCATTCTGGACAATAATAATAGGAATTCTATATGATAAAATGCTGTATATTCAAGGAATCAAGGAGTTCTTAACGTGTTTGAAATTATAAAAGCAGGTGGGTGGGTTATGTTGCCCATTCTCCTTTGTTCTATACTTTCAATGGCAATTATTGGCGAACGTTTTTGGACATTGCGCCGTAAAAATATTGCGCCCAAAGGATTAGTCACCCAAGTATGGAAATGGGTCAAAGAAGGGCGATTGGATAAAAAACGTTTAAATTCACTACGCAGCCATTCTCCTTTGGGTAAAATCCTAGCAGCAGGATTAGTCAATATGCATCATGGTCGAGAAGCCATGAAAACAAGTATTGAAGAAGTAGGCAATCAAATTGTGCATGAGTTAGAACGTTATTTGAATACTTTGGGTACAATTGCTGAAATTACCCCTTTACTAGGTTTATTAGGGACGGTGACTGGCATTATTAGAATGATGAGTGCCGTGGGGGAAGCTGGTTTAGGTAATCCTCAGATTTTATCATCAGGATTGGCAGAAGCATTGTTGACCACTGCAGCTGGTTTATTTGTTGCCATTCCAGCCTTTATATTTTACCGCTATTTTCGTGGATTGGTTGATACCCTAGTTGTAACAATGGAACAAGAAGCTTTAAAAATGTTGGATGTATTACAAAGTGAGCGCGAATCATGAAGTTACGTCGTCAACCACGTCAAGATAATTTTCGCATGAATTTGACTCCGTTAATTGATACGGTTTTTATACTGCTGGTTTTTTTCATGTTGACCACCACTTTTAATCGACAAACTCAATTGAAAATTAGCCTACCAGAAGCCAGTGCAGAGAAGCAGGCAGTTGAGCAACAAAATACCCTTCGTATCATTATTAACGAAAATGGTGAATATGCAATTAATGATACCCAGCACAGTTTGATTAATACGCAAGTAGATACTTTAAAACGGGCTTTGCAACGAGAAGCTGGCAAGCGTACTAATCCACCCATCCTAATTAGTGCAGATGGCAATGCACCGCATCAAGCCGTGATTAGAGCAATGGAAGCGGCGAGAGATTTAGGTTTTTTACAACTCAGTTTTGAAGCAGAACAAACGATTGATGAAAATTGAAGATATTTGGTATAACAATCATCCACTGGGTTTAGTGCTTGTGCCATTATCTTGGGTATTTTGTAGTGTTGCCTCATTACGGCGATGGGCTTATCAGACAAATCTTCTGAAAAAATACCACTTATCTGTGCCTGTGATTATTGTGGGTAATATTACAGTAGGTGGCACAGGTAAAACGCCACTTGTGATTTGGTTAGCTAACTACTTAAAACAACAAGGTTACCACCCAGGCATTGTCAGTCGTGGCTATGGTGGAAAAGCTCATCAATGGCCGCAACAAGTACATCCTGATAGTGATCCACGGGTAGTAGGAGATGAAGCTATTTTATTAGCTAGTCACACTGATTGCCCAATTGCTGTGGCGCCACAGCGTATATTGGCCATTAACACGTTATTGGAACGTTATGATTGTGATTTGATTATCAGTGATGATGGGTTACAACATTATGCGATGCCACGCAATATTGAAATTAGTGTTTTAGACGAAGTGCGGCGTTATGGTAATCGACGTTGTTTACCCGCAGGACCATTGCGAGAACCCGTGCGTCGTTTGAAACAAATTGATTTTTTGGTGGTTAAAGGCCCAGCATTACGCAATCAATTTTCAGAAGTGATAAGTGGTTATAGAAAACAAGTGTCTGTACCAGAGTTTCCTATGCACTATAATTTTGCACCCTTACGTAATTTGAAATATGAAAAATTGACCCAAACGTTAGCAGATTTTCGAGGCAAAACAGTGCATGCAATTGCTGGTATTGGCTATCCTAGCCGTTTTTTTAAGCGGTTGCAGGATCATGGTTTAAAACTATTGTGTCATGAATATCCAGATCATTACTATTATGAAAAACAAGATATTGTCTTTGATGATGAATTACCAGTGATTATGACGGAAAAAGATGCGGTCAAATGTCGCCAGTTTGCGACAAAACATCATTGGTATTTACCCATTGAAGCGCATTTACCCGATTTATTTGGAGAACAGCTCCTCAGAAAATTAAAAAGGACACAACAAAATGGATAGAAAGCTGCTTGATATTTTAGTATGCCCTGTCACCAAAGGTGCTTTAATTTACAATAAAACCACGCAAGAATTGATTAGCAAAAGCGCACGCTTAGCCTATCCAATTCGTGATAATATTCCTATGATGTTACCAGATGAAGCAAGAAAACTTAGCTTAGAAGAGATGGAAAGCTATCATTAACCAATTTCAAAACTATCAGGGCAAATGCTGGCCTCTGCGGGTTGGCATTCCACATCGGTGACATAAGCAAGAGATGGTCCTTTGTTTAACCAACTATGCAGAGTGTCAACCGCTTGCTGCTCTCCACAAGCCAACACATCAACTCGACCATCAGCTAAATTTTTGGCCCATCCTTTTAAATTCAAACGTGTTGCTTGTTGGCGCGTATAATAGCGAAATGAAACACCCTGAACTTGACCACTGACAAAACAACGAATACAAGTTTGCATTTTTACCTCCTTTTTATTAGCTAATGTTACGCAATAATTTCCAACTTAAAGCTAAACACCTTCCACGGCACACCATACCTCTTTTAAAATGCTGAATCAAGTAGAACATCCATAGTCAAATAATAGATGAATATCAATCAGAATGTCATTAAATTGTCATATTTTATCAATACACTAGGCAGCTCATTTCTAAAGTGGAAGTAGGTTTATTTCATGAGAAAATTATTATTGACAACCGTTTTTGTAACTACGACTTTTTTCTCTGCAACGGTTGTTGCAGTGGATAGTTCAATCCCAGATTACCAAAAATCCAGTGGCGTTTCTGGCAGTTTATCCAGTGTCGGTTCTGACACATTAGCTAATATGATGACGCTTTGGGTGGAAGAATTCAAAAAGAATTATCCCAATGTCACTGTTGGCGTTCAAGCTGCAGGTTCTTCAACTGCACCACCTGCTTTGACAGAAGGCGTTAGCCAGCTAGGCCCCATGAGCCGTAAGATGAAGAACAAAGAAGAAGAAGCGTTTGAAAAAAAATATGGCTATAAACCAACTGCGATTAGAGTTGCCATTGATGCTTTAGCTGTCTATGTCAACAAAGATAATCCTATTAGTTGTCTTTCTATTCCTGAAGTTGATGCTATTTTCTCCTCTACCAGAAAATGTAAACATTCTGAAGACATTACCCAATGGGGACAAGTATTAATCAACCCAAGTGCTGAATGGAAGAATCGCTCAATTCAATTGTATGGACGTAATTCTGTTTCTGGTACTTACGGTTACTTCAAGAAGAAAGCGCTATGCAAGGGTGACTACAAAGAAAATGTGAATGAACAACCTGGTTCAGCTTCTGTTGTACAATCAGTTACCTCTTCAGATAATGGTATCGGTTATTCCGGCATTGGTTACAAAACCTCTGGTGTAAAAGCGATAGCGCTATCTAAAAAAGGTGGAAATCAGTTAAAATGTGTGAAACCTACTGAAATCAATGTTATTTCAGGTAAATTTCCACTAGCAAGAGCTTTATACGTTTATGTTAACAAAGAACCTAATAAACCTCTTTCCCCCATCGTAAAAGAATTTTTAAAGATGGTTTTATCTAGGCAAGGCCAGCAAGTAGTAGAAAAAGATGGCTATGTTGCATTGCCAAGCAGTATTTTGACAAAAGAACTTGAAAAACTGCAATAAATTTTTATTTCTCTTTCCTCCTTCTCATTAATTTACCCCGTTTATCGGGGTTTTTTATGGCCAATTGCTCCTCCATACAAGCAATATATTTTTAGTACTCAGAGTATGTTTAACAATTTTTTAAGAACATGCAGGTGCAGGTTTGTAAACTGCATTTGAACATTCTAAGTAATATCAAATATGTTTAAAACGTTCGGATTAAGGTTACAAACCTTGATCTGCGAGTAACGTTATCGCTTATCCGCCTTACGAGTTGCAAAAAGTTATTGCTCTAAGTTATAAGTTACAGTTTTTTTATGTTTCCTATAATTATAATAAATACAAGTCCATTCATTAATAATATTGGTGCTATATTTGTTAGCATGTCTTCTCTTAATATTGGTCCAAGTATTTGTAAAAAAATACCAATAACTATTAAGAACAAAAATTCCCAATAAATAATACTATAAAATATATTAGATTTTTTTAACATTCCTTTTTCTTTGAAAGAGAAAAAATAAGTGATTATAGTCATTCCAAATAATCCAGGAAGAGTTAAAAAAAGATTAATCCATTCACACATAATTACCTTTAATGCATATCCGTAGACTCTTATTTTATGATTTAGTTTTGCGTATGTACAGACTCATCCAAACCAACTGTAGATACAAAAAGCCTCTTGCCCAAAAATTTTGACCCTGTTACGTTTTTGTAATCTCTCATGAGACGGTTATGAATGAACTTTAGAATGTTTCTTTGACCGTATGAAAGGTCAAACCTATAGGAGTCCCCCCAAGCTTAGCTGGGGGGAGATTTAGTTAAATTAGCATTGGTGATGCGATAGCAATCACTAATGTAGGGAGTGAAAGCTTTAGTTTGCAAGATAAATATTACATTCCTGTCCTGTGTATTTTGACGATTATTTTACAGTATTGTGACTCTAAGTACGAATTTGGTTCAGACCTGGCAGGTTTTGTTTTGAGGAATTATTTAATTAATACTTTTTTGCTGCATAGCAACATTATAATTTAATACAAATCAATCAGTTACATTACTTAGTGTACATACCTCAATTAAGATACAATATGCACCAGTTAGGATGATAACCATAGAGAAAAATTATGCTAGAAGAGTATGCTGATATAGATTCTCAAGAAACAGAAGAATGGCTGGATGCGTTAGAAGCCGTGTTAGCCAATGAAGGGACTGAACGAGCACATTTCATTATCGAACAACTGATTGCTAAGGCTCGATCTTCAGGGGCTTATTTGCCTTACAGTGCGAACACGCCTTATACCAATACTATTTTACCCAATCAGGAAGCGAAAACACCTGGTGATCCAGCGCTGGAATGGCGTATTCGTTCTATCATTCGCTGGAATGCCATGGCCATGGTCGTACAGGCCAATCGTCAAAATGCAGAATTAGGTGGGCACATCGCCAGTTTTGCTTCGGCTGCCACTTTGTATGATGTGGGATTTAATCACTTTTTCCATGCTAGAAGCAGCAATCACGGTGGCGATCTGGTCTATTTTCAAGGACATTCCGCCCCTGGTATTTATGCGCGTGCATTTTTGGAAGGGCGTTTGACGGAAGAACAATTAAACCAATTTCGTCAAGAAGTCGATGGGGGTGGGCTATCTTCTTATCCACACCCCCGTTTAATGCCTGATTTCTGGCAATTTCCAACGGTATCAATGGGGTTAGGCCCCATTCAAGCGATTTACCAAGCCCGTTTTATGAAATACCTGAATGACCGTGGCATTGTCAATACGGAAGGGCGTAAAGTTTGGGCATTTGCGGGTGATGGAGAAATGGACGAGCCTGAATCGCTGGGTGCAATTTCCCTAGCCTCTCGTGAGAAATTGGACAACTTGGTTTTTGTTGTTAACTGTAATTTACAACGTTTGGA
Organism: Thiotrichaceae bacterium; assembly: GCA_016745055.1. Lineage (GTDB taxonomy): Bacteria > Pseudomonadota > Gammaproteobacteria > Beggiatoales > Beggiatoaceae > JADGDF01. The sequence continues at coordinate 6,430 of JADGDF010000107.1, forward strand.
CGGGCCTGTACGCGGTAATGGCAAAATTATTCAAGAGTTAGAAGCCGATTTTCGTGGCTCAGGTTGGAATGTCATCAAAGTTATTTGGGGTACCTATTGGGACCCATTGTTAGTCATGGATACCAAAGGTTTACTCAGAAAACGCATGGAAGAATGTGTCGATGGTGAATATCAGAACTTCAAAGCCAAAGGCGGTAAATACACCCGCGATAATTTCTTTGGTAAATACCCTGAATTGAAAGCCATGGTCGCGAATATGACCGACCAGGATATTTGGCGACTCAATCGAGGTGGTCACGATCCGCATAAAGTTTATGCCGCTTATGCCGCCGCGATGAAACACACGGGACAACCGACCGTTATTTTAGCTAAAACCGTCAAAGGTTACGGCATGGGCGTGTCGGGCGAAGGTCAAAATATTACTCACCAACAAAAGAAAATGGGTGAAGAATCCCTCAAAGCCTTCCGTGAACGCTTTAATATTCCGATTCCTGAAGATAAAATTGGTGAAGCACCGTTCTATAAACCACCAGAAGACAGCCCGGAAATGCAATATTTGCATGCCCGTCGTCAAGCACTTGGCGGGTATTTGCCAGAAAGAAAAGGGGTTGCGACCCCCTTGGAAATTCCAGAGATTGATATTTTTGATGCCATGTTACAAGGCACGGGTGATCGGGAAATATCTACCACAATGGCCTTTGTGCGTATGTTAACGGCGTTGACTCGTGATAAAAAAATGGGTCAATACGTGGTGCCGATTGTGCCCGATGAAGCGCGTACCTTTGGGATGGAAGGATTATTTCGACAATTGGGTATTTACTCTTCCACTGGCCAACTTTACGAACCCCAAGACGCTGATCAAGTCATGTATTACCGCGAGGACAAAAAAGGTCAAATTTTAGAAGAAGGTATTAATGAAGCAGGGGCCTTTTCTTCCTGGATTGCGGCGGGTACGGCTTATAGCAACCACGGCGTTAATATGATTCCATTTTATATTTTCTACTCCATGTTTGGTTTCCAACGTATTGGGGATTTAGCTTGGGCAGCAGGTGATATTCAAGCTCGCGGCTTTTTGGTTGGAGGCACGGCGGGACGAACAACCTTAGCGGGTGAAGGCTTGCAACACCAAGATGGTCACAGTCATTTAACCGCTTCTACGATTCCCAGTTGCGTAACCTACGATCCGACTTTTGCCTACGAAATGGCCGTGATTATTCACGAAGGCATGCGTCGGATGTATAAAGAGCAGGAAAATATCTTCTATTACATCACCTCCATGAATGAAAATTATGCTCATCCGCCTATGCCTGAAGGTGTTGAAGAAGGCATTATCAAAGGTATGTATTTACTCAAATACAATAAACTGGGTTCAACAGGCGGTCTAAAAGTCCAACTTATGGGTAGTGGCAGTATTTTAAGAGAAGTCATGGCGGCGGCCAGTTTATTGGCTGAAGATTTTGGCGTCACTGCCAATATTTGGAGTGTTACCAGCTTTAATGAATTAACCCGCGATGGGGTTGATGTTCAGCGTTGGAACATGTTACATCCTGAAGACGAGCAAAAACAAAGTTATGTGGAACAATGCTTAAAAGGTCGTTCTGGCCCGGTCATTGCGGCCACTGACTATGTTAAAACCTACGCCGAACAAATTCGTGCCTTTATTCCTCAGCAAAAATACTATGTATTAGGTACCGATGGCTTTGGTCGCAGTGATTCTCGCAAACAACTACGTCGTTTCTTTGAAGTCGATCGTTATTACATTGCAATTGCCGCATTGAAAGCCTTAAATGACATGGGTAATTTACCCGCAAGCACGGTGACAGAAGCCATCAACAAGTATGGCCTAAATTCTGATAAACCTAATCCAGCGACGGTGTAAGGAGGACACATGGCATTTAAGGATATTATTGTACCTGATATTGGCAACTTTAAAGAAGTCGCAATTATTGATATTTTAGTCAAACCCGGTGATCAGGTGGATGTCGAACAACCTTTGATTACCTTGGAAAGCGACAAGGCCACCATGGATATTCCTTCCTCTGATGCGGGGATTGTACAAGATATTAAAGTGAAACTGGGCGAGCAGATTTCTGAAGGCTCCTTGATTCTGACGTTAAACATTGGCCAACCAGCATCTCAACCACAAGAGACGGCCGTGCAAACACCTGTGGCTGAACCTACTCCCGTAGCGGAAATCAGACCCGCCATCATCTTGCCTCCTGCAGACAGTGAGCCTGATCCCAGGCGACCCAATTTACCCAATCCACCGATTGTTGAACCCATTGACGAAACTTCTTTTCGTAAAGCCCATGCCAGTCCCTCCGTACGCAAGTTTGCTCGGGAATTGGGGGTAGATTTGGGGCAAGTGGAAGGTTCAGGTCGCAAAGGACGCATTGTCAAAGAAGACGTACAAAACTTTGTCAAGCAAACGATGCAATCGGGTGGTCGTCCGGTGGCGGAATCCAAAGTCAGTGGTGGTATGGGCATTCCAGAAATTCCCATCATTGATTTCAGCCAATTTGGAGACATTGAAACAGTTCCCTTGAGTCGTATCCGTAAGCTATCGGGTGCAAGCTTGCATCGTAGCTGGTTGAATATTCCCCATGTGACTCAGTTTGACGAAGCGGATATTACTGAATTAGAAGCATTTCGCAAAGGATTAGGTGAAGAGGCTAAAAAACATGGTTTGAAAGTGACGATGTTAACTTTCTTGATGAAAGCGGTTGTTGCGGCTTTAAAAGAATACCCTGATTTTAACTCTTCCCTTGATCCCACCAAGGAAAATTTAATTCGCAAGAAATATTTTCATATTGGCGTTGCGGTGGATACGCCTGACGGGCTGGTTGTACCGGTGATTCGGGATGTGAATAACAAGGGATTATTTGATTTAGCGCGAGAATTAGGTGAAATCAGTAAAAAATCCCGTAACAAGAAGTTATTACCCACAGATTTGCAAGGGGCTTGTTTCACCATTTCCAGTTTAGGTGGCATTGGAGGAACAGTCTTTACTCCGATTATCAATGCCCCAGAAGTGGCATTGTTAGGCGTTTCTCGTTCCAAAATGCAACCGGTGTATCAAAACGGAGAGTTTGTGCCTCGTTTGATGTTACCGCTCTCGCTTTCTTATGATCACCGTGTAATTGATGGCGCGGCTGCAGCCCGTTTTACGCAGTTTTTAGCGTTTATTTTGTCTGATGTGAGGCGATTGTTGTTGTAGTTTGGGGTTATTGTTATACTTGTAGTTATATAGTTTTGTGGGTACAGGTTATAAATCTGCACCCGCGAAGTGAAATCCTAAACAAAGTAATTTAAAATCACAGATGGTTTGGCAATCAAATAAGGGGGTAAAATGAATACAGAATGGCTAGAAAAATTTGAACCGTTATGTATGAGGTTACTTGAATTAGGATGGTTCGTTCCTCCATTTATAACGGGGCACGATTTTGAAAAACTTGAAACAGTTTGCGATAAAATACAAATAGAGGAAGATACAAAAGAACAGGATAAGAAAAATCTTGAAAGAGAAATTGATTTTGTATTATCTGATATAGCCTTTCACCCTAATTTTCGAGCATTTTTTGTCTATCGAACCTTGGAGTTGGAACATTTTAGCGAATTTTCTCATCTTTATGAACAAGCCGTACTATGTTATTACAAAAGAGAATACCATGCAGCAATAATGACTCTTCTACCAGCCTTAGAAGGTATTTTATTATTATATTCAGGCTGGAAATTTGATGCGGGAAATAGAAAACCATCTCCAAAAAAATTAATCAATAAAATTATAGAGTCCCAACTAAACTCTGATCATGAAAACCTTAATAAAGCGTTTAAAATGTATAAACGTATATTTACTTCATTTTTAGAGAAATGGATATATCAAGACACTTCAACTGCAGATTTATCATTATCGTTTTTAAATCGTCATTTGCTTCTTCATGGAATGCACCCTAAAGCTAATTGTCGTCCAGAAGATGCGTATAGATTGATTCTTTTATTTGATTTAGTTACGGAATATTTTTCTCTTATTGAGGAGAAATATTTTGATTTTATTCCAGAAGATAAAATAGAAATTAACCTCCGCAGGTCGTACTATTCCCAATTAGCTGAAGGAGATATAACTATTAATCAGTCTTGGGAGTTTGAGAGGGAGTTTTTAAGTCAACATAAAAATTTTGACGAACATATCAATGTGCCATCATTCCAAAAATCACAAATGAGAGAAATAATTGAAATGATGAATATGTTATCAACTATTTCTAAAAATAAAGCTAAGTAGGTTGAGAAACATCTTTTTCTTACTTCCTACTGTTTATCTGTTTTGTGAGCTAGAATGAATAACCCCACAACATTATCATTCCCCAAAGATTTTATTGATAAATTCATTTGTGGAAATGCAGTTGATGTTATGCAATCCATACCAGATGGTACAGTTGACCTTGTTGTAACTTCCCCACCTTACAATCTCAAAAATTCTACAGGGAATGGAATGAAAGATGGTAGAGGGGGGAAATGGTCTGGTGCCGCTTTGATAAACGGCTACTCTCATTACGATGATAATATGCCATACGACAAATATGTATTATGGCAAAGAGATTGCCTAACTGAGATGTTGCGTATCATTCCAGAAAATGGTGCTATTTTTTATAATCATAAATGGAGGGTGCAGGCAGGTTTATTACAAGATAGACATGATATCGTTTCTGGATTTCCAGTAAGGCAAATAATTATTTGGCGAAGAAAGGGAGGAATCAATTTTAACTCGGGGTATTTTTTGCCAACGTATGAAGTTATTTATTTAATCGCAAAATCACAATTTAAGCTTGCCAAAAAGGCTAATGCACATGGTGATATATGGGAGTTTGGACAAGAAAGTAAAAATAAACATCCTGCTCCTTTCCCCGTAGGTTTAATAGAGAGAATCATATCTTCAACCAATGCCAAAATAATTTTAGACCCATTCATGGGATCGGGAACTACAGCACTAGCTGCAAAAAATTTTGATAGACAATTTATAGGTATAGATATATCTCCTGAATACTGTAAAATGGCAGAAGAACGACTCAATGATCCCATTTCCATAATCAAAAAAGACAAACAAACTAAAGAAGAAACTACACAGGCAACATTATTCGATCGTATGGGTACATGGTGAAAATATATACAAAAGAAACTCTCATAGATGCCTTAAAAGAAATTCGTAGACAAGGCTGGGTTCTCACGGGTCGTAAGGATAATGATGGTGGTATTGGAAATACTCTTGAAGATTTATTAGGTATAGAAGAAAATAACCTTCCATTGCCCAATGCTGCTGAATGGGAATTAAAAGCTCAGAAAAAAGATACGACAGCTTTAATGACTTTATTCCACATGGAACCATCTCCAAGAGCATTTAAGTTTGTACCTTCAATACTTCTGCCAGGATTTGGTTGGCAACATCAAGAAGCGGGAAAGAAATATTCACATGATGAAAAAAGTTTTAGGCAAACAATCAATTCAAAGAATTACAGCAGTAGGGGTTTTGCTATTCAAGTAGATAGAAAAAACCAGAAAATTTTAGTACATTTTGATCCAAATAAAATTGATTTAGACATTCATTCTGCTTGGAAAGCAGGGTTATCAAAAAAATCTTTGGTTCCTCAACCTTATTGGGGTTTTGACGATTTATTCCATAAGATTGGTTCAAAACTACATAATTGTTTCTTTGTAAATGCCGAATCAAAAAGAATTGATGGAAAACTTTACTTTCATTACCAGGATATTTATATGCTAAAGACTTTAGATAAGGGTAAGTTTATAGACTCTATTGAAAGTGGTAATTTGTATATAGATTTTGATGCGAGAACAGGTCACAATCATGGGACAAAGTTTAGGCTGAGAAGTAAAGTTTTGGTAGAACTATATGCGGAGACAAAGCAATATTAAAACATTATTCATTACCAAATAATCCAGTAGGTCGGGTTAAGTTATTCTCTCGCTTCCACGCTCCAAAGGCTGTAAAAGAACTTCAATTTTGGTACTTTTGGTAACATAAAATCAATGACTTGCAAACAAAAAATGGTTAATTATCTCGCTCCCACGCTCCGGCGTGGGAGTGTGTACTCACCGCTCCTGCGGTGACAATTACTCGCTACCAAGCTTTGCTTTAACTCAGAAATCATCGTTTCTCATTCAAACATTCCCGAAAGGATAATTTACATGAATGACTGGTCAACTTGCCCTGCTGTTGAACGTGATCCCCAAAAGTTAGGTGGAGTTTGGGTATTTCGTGGAACTCGCGTTCCTGTTGCTGCCCTTTTTGAAAATCTTGAAGATGGTGTTCAACTTTCAGAATTCATCAGTTGGTTTCCAGGCGTTACTCTGGAACAGGTAAAAACAGTACTTGAACATGTAACCCATACGTTAAAAGCTGCATAGTGCGTATACTTTTTGATCAGGGGACACCCGCACCGCTTCGGAACTATTTGCAAGAACATCAGGTTTCAACTGCATACGAATTGGGATGGGGTAATCTAAAAAATGGTGACTTGTTGCAATGTGCTGAGACTCAAGGATTTGAAGTTTTGGTAACCACAGATACCAATCTAAAATATCAACAAAATTTATCTGAGCGAGAAATCTCAATTGTTGTGCTTAGTGCTGCAAGTTAGCCACGAATTAAGCGTGTTCTTTCACATGTTGTGAAGGTTATCAATGAAGCTCAACCTAAAAGTTACATGGAAATTACTATACCCTATGTGTAAGTCAGGTAGATTTGGGTTAAATAATTTGGAAAAATACAATGACAGAAAAATTAGTATTGTCACAATTTCATCAACTTCCAGAACATTTAAAGGAAGAAGTTTTACATTACATGACGTTCCTAATAAAAAAACATGCTAATCAGCAAATTAGTAGGTAGGTCGGGTTAGGTTATTTGCAACGCAAAAACCATAACCCGAAAGGAAGTGGAATATTTCCACTCACTATAATTTCAAACGCATACAAGAGATTTTCAGATAGAACAGTCAATGGATTTTGAATGGGATGAAATAAAAGCCTACGCTAATGAAAAGAAACATGGCATTTCTTTTGTTGAAGCAAGTGAAGTATTTAGTGATGATTTTTCATCCTGTGTCCGCGATCCTGATCATTCTTATGAAGAAGAGAGATACTTACTTTTTGGAACTTCTTCAAAAGGAACTTACCTTGTTGTTTCTTATATAGAAAGGATTGATGTCGTTCGTATTATTTCCGCACGACGTATGACTCGTCAGGAGAAAAAAGCTTATGAACAATGAAGATACACTAAGACCTGAATACTCTGCAGAACTCATCAAATCAGGGCAACGGGGAAAATATGTAAAACGGTATCAAGAAGGAACAAATATCGTCATTATCTCCCCAGAACTACATAAACTTTTTCCCGATTCTGAATCTGTTAATCATGCTCTTCGCCAATATGCAGAAGAACATCGTATGATATTAGCTGGTTAACTAAATGGTTAGGTTTTATCTCGCTCCGGCGTGGGAGTGTGTACTCACTGCTCCTGCGGTGACGATTAATGACTTGACGCTGGAGCGTCAAGATACGCATTCCCACGCTGGAACGTAGGAACGAGATGAAAATTTAGGAACAAGAGTGTGTTTTAAGAGGAAATTAAAATGGATAAATCATATATAGAAAAACGTGTTAATGAATGGATAATGAAAGTGGAACAAATTTATGCTTTTGTTAGGAAAGCGTTACAAAATGAGCCTGAAATCGAATGTAAAATTGATAATAGCACGATGATGTACGAAGGAGTGATGAAAAAATACGAAGTGCCACCGAAAAACATCCCCATATTTGATTTATATACTGGAAAACAGCTTGTTGCAACGTTTAAGCCTATTGGTTTATGGGTAATTGGTTCCAAAGGAAGGATAGACATTTTAACAAAAAAAGGGGCATACTTGTTAGTAGATATGAGTGAAGATGAAGCAACAACACCACAATGGAAAGTATTTGCCCCAACAAGTAGAAAAAACAGTGAATTATTTAATGAGGAATTTATCCGAAAATTAGTTCACTGATAATGAATGTCTTTGATGAACTTGAGTCTTTGTACAATGAAATTGATCAAAATTATTCAAGTGTTGAATTCGAGGCTAGAGCAAAAGGTTGGCACGTAAAAGAGGCCAAATACACTCGAAAGCGGAATTTGAATGACCAGGCTTATTTTTTGTTTATGTTTTCACGCTTGGAAGATCATATACGAACTGAAAGTGCTAATCTTATTTGCGGAAAGAAAACAAAAATTAATTCGTGGAAACAAAGAGCGGCTTGGGATATTCTTCCCTCTTCTGCGGGTAATAGCCAGCTTCCATTCAAAAAACGTTTAGCTTTATTGGTTGAGAAAGGTAGTAGTGACTTTAATTTAATAGTGGATTACTCGTAATTCTATTGCGCATGGCGGTTCATTTACAAAACCAATTTTCATGCCGACTGTGATAAGAGAATTCAAGCGTTTGTATAAACTCATAAAAGTATAGCTAATTTTAGTTGTTGCTATGCTTTGAAGTCGGGAAGCTGAGTTCCACCGTTCTGCCTATCCTACACTCACTACTTAATGAATGTTACCGCTTTCTCTTTCTTATGACCACAGAGTGATTGACGGCGCGGCTGCAGCCCGTTTCACACAGTTTTTAGCGTTTATAGCTGATGTGTAATAATATGTCATAATATATACATGACTAACCCACTTAAATTTCGCGAAAAAGTATTTGCCACCAAAGACAAGTACAATCTGA
>JADGDF010000108.1 GCA_016745055.1 Thiotrichaceae bacterium
GTTCGAGGTCTACACATTCACCATTTCTTCAAATAGTTCTTTACTTACCCCTAAATAGCGTTTAAACCTTTCATTTGATAAAACTTTCAGTTTTTCGTAGTTCATCTATTTCCTTAGAACCTGTTTAGTTCCTATAACCACTAGTTTAACTTTTCTCCCCATTTTTTCAATACCTTATTTCGCAATAAGTCTAGTATAAAACAGTACGTAAGGGCGATAGTCCTTGCGTGCGTTTTTTTCTATTTTTGACAACGACCCCAGCGTTAAGTCATGGTGGAGTAGGCTGACGGAGTACGCAGTTGCCGTATCAAGACCGGACGTGTCGGGGCAAACAAACTAGCGTCTCGCTGAGAATTGAGTCGCTCTTAGGGATAGGACGTTCCGGGAGCGTCACGAAAACTCTGCGTGACACCAGTAGTGATTTACGACGTTGCAACATCAATAGGTGGTGGATTTGCTGTATTCAATATTTCTGATTATGACACATCAAATAAAATAATTTACCTCTTTCCTATTGCGTTAGCTATTGGTGCAATTGCCCTTAATTTTTGGACAAAACAAATATGGGCAGAAGGGAATATTCTGTCATTAATTTTCTCGCTCCCACGCTCCGGCGTGGGAGTGTGTACTCACCGCTCCTGCGGTGGCAGATTAATGACTTGACGCTGGAGCGTCAAAATACGCATTCCCACGCCGGAGCGTGGGAACGAGCAAACGAGCAACGAGCAAAAACGGGTTAACCGAATATTACAGCAATTTCACTTTTGTAAGAAAAACCATAAAACTGATAGAAACTATCAAGTCTGGGAAGAAGGCTCCCATCCGCAGTTACTACAAAACAACGAAATACTGTTACAAAAATTAAATTATATACACGAAAATCCCGTTAAACGAGGGTACGTTGATAAATCTGAACATTGGCATTATTCTAGTGCTCGCAATTATGTTTCTCCCCCAGGATTGATAGAAGTTTACCAAGAATGGGTTTGAAATATCGCCGCTAAAGCGACGATATATGCATTCCCATGCTGGAGCGTGGGAACGCGTTAAGTTCATTGATTTTACTTTCAAAAGCCAGGTAGGACGGATTAGGCCTTTTTGCAACGCAAAAACCGTAAGGCGGATAAGCGATAGTGTTATCCCATAGGCATCAATTTAAGAGAACGGAGAACAAACCTTCAATTGATCAATAGTATTCTCTTGCTCCCACACTCCAGCGTCACGGCCATTAAGTTAAGAGAAAAAACGTGCAAACTCTTTCAATTTGAGCATCAAGTGAAAAGGAAGATATTATCATGAGTAAAAAAAGAAACGATAGACACAAGCAGAGATAGGTTCCGGTGTCACGCCGAAATTTCGTAACATTCTATCCCTTAGAGCGACTCACGTCAGCGAGACGCTAGTTGATTGCTTCGACCCCCGTCCGTCTCCATACGGGCGACTCCGTACTCCGTTTCACTCCGCCCCCCTAGTCCACCATGACTTGACGCTGGGATTGTCCAAAAAACCTGAAAAACGCACAGAAGGACTGTCGCCCTTCTGTCCTGTTTCCCCGTATTTTTGGATCTCAGCCAGTCGCTCACTACTCGACACCGGCTTCGCCTCTCCATGTCTCGCAACGGATTGATGAAAGGACTTTACAATTTTTTAACCCTAGTAGTAATTACAAGGCAAAATTAAGTCATCGTAATTGAACGAAACACCTCGTCTAAACGCCCTTTTTCAACATGTAACTCTACAATTTCCCACTGTTTTTCATGGGCTTGCCGACTGACATTGCTGATAATTGACTGATGTGTTTCTGGATAAAGCTGATAGCTCAAAAAATCCCCTTCATTGATTGGTTCCAATTTATGAACACCCGGCACTTGCAGTAAAGTTTTTCTTACTTCGGCAGCATCTTGGGTATTTTTAAGCGTAATTGTCACCGCATTGTGATATTTCGATTTTGCTTCTAACTCGTTAGGTGTACCATCTGCTAAAATTTTCCCCTTGGCAATAATAATTGCCCGAGAACAAACAGCTTCAACTTCTTCTAAAATATGGGTGGATAAAATAATTACCTTTTCTTTAGCCATATTTTTAATCAAGGTGCGCACTTCATGCTTTTGATTTGGATCCAAACCATCAGTGGGTTCATCTAAAATTAATACTTCAGGATTATGTAAAATAGCTTGGGCCAATCCAACCCGTCGTTTAAATCCCTTGGACAAGGTTTCAATTGGTTGGTATAACACTCCTTCCAAATTAACTTGGGTGATAATATCGTCGATGCGTTGTTGTTTTTTGCTTCCAGTTAATCCGCGAATTTCTGCAATAAATTCCAAAAAACTGGCAGGTGTCATGTCAGGATAAGCGGGTGCACCTTCAGGCAAATAACCAATTTTTTGTTTTACGGCTAAAGGTGAATCTGTAATATCATGTCCGCCCACAGTGATTGTACCAGCACTGGGGGTCAGAAAACCTGTGATCATTTTCATGGTCGTTGATTTACCAGCGCCATTTGGGCCTAAAAATCCGAGGACCTCACCTTTTTCAACTTGAAATGAAATATCATTGACAGCTACTAAACTGCCGAATTGCTTGCGTAAGTTTTTGATTTCAACCATGGTATTCATAAATAACTCGTTTAAACTTTAACTATATTAAAGGGTTATGGCAGATTTTAGTGGGGATAATAACACAATATTTCAAGGATTGTTGGCATTAAATAATTTCCAACTTAATTATAAAGAGTAAAATCTGTTTTTAACCCTTAACTTAATAGCTGTGATGCAGCAGAAGGGAACGAAAGAAACTTGCATACGCCGACTGTTTTATCAAGAATTTCTAAGCCAATGCTTCTAGCAAGAAATTAGGTAAAATCAAACTAGCGCTATGAATTTCAGGATTATAGTAGTGGGTAGTAAAATCTTTATTTTCTGCATCTTCATACCTAAACTCTGTCAAATCTCCTTCACCTGCTAATGTGCCTGTCCACCAACCAGAAGGATAGGTACATTGGAAAAATTGGTAAGTTTGCGTCATAGCAAACCCACCTGCTTGCAATGTTTTATGCATTGATTGCAACAAATTTAATTGGAATAAAGGTGACTCACTTTGTTGAACATATAAGCCATCAGGTTTAAGTGCGCGGCGACACTGCGCGTAAAATTGTTCACTAAATAACACTTCCCCAGGCCCAATCGGATCCGTACTGTCGACAATAATGACATCAATGCTATTTTCAGGCACATTTTGCATCCATTTAATACCATCTTCAAACAGTAAATTTGCCCGAGGATCATTGTTAGTTGTGCATAAATCAGGGAAAAATTGTTCTGCAACTCTGGTCACTCTCTCATCAATATCAATTTGGTAAACCTTTTCAACACCTTTGTGTTTTAACACTTCTTTTAATGCACCACAATCTCCCCCACCAATGATAACCACTTGTTTAGGGTTGAGATGGGTAAATAAAATTGGATGGGTCATCATTTCGTGATAAATAAAATTATCTCGATCCGTCAACATCGTTAAGCCATCTAAAGTCAACAAATTACCAAATGATTCCGTTTCATAGACTTCAATTTTTTGATAGGGAGATTGCTCTTCATGTAATTTGCGCTTTACTTTAAGAGAAAATGCAAAATTATTGGATTTCTCAATTTCAGTAAACCAAGTGTTGTCCAAATTCAATTTTAATACTCCTAATATATTTTATAGCTTTTACGCAATTATCAACATGGTTAATGAGGAAAGCCAATCAGAACTTCAAATCTGTAGTGAGTACACTGTTTATAGCTATTATGTTAACATAATATTAAGTGGTTTAAATATTAAAAATAGAAGAATTAATGATAATTTAACTTGTTATTTAGGGGATTAATGTAAATTGCTTAAAATCCAGTTAACCCATCCTGATACTGTTGAAGCTCTTCTTTCAAATGTAGAATTCTCATAAATTTGATATAAATTTGAACTTTTCATGATTTCGACAAGTTCGGATTTTTTTGGCTCCTCTGCTTTTTGAAAATAAAGCGCAAGAGATTTTGAAAATACACGATGTTTGAGTATCAACTCAACAAACTTTAATTGTCTCTGTTTATAATCCTTCTTAAATAAGGATTTCCCTTCCTTCGTCAAAAAATATTTTATTACCCCTTGTTCACTTTTCTTATCAATAAACCCTAAATACCGGCCTGCATTAGTGTAGTAATCAGTTTGTCTTTTATCAAAATCATAGGTTGTGGTCACATCATCTTTTGTCTGCTCTTGTTTATTTAATAATTCGCAGAGATTAATGACACGCCCGAAAGAATCCGCCTGTGGAAATGGAATTTTAGGTTCTTCTACTGTGGCAGTTATATTTAATAGGTTTTGTATCTCTTCTAATGAGACATCTTTGTTTTCAAGGCTATAACGCTTTTGTTTAACAAGAAACAGTGAATTGTAGTTTTGCGTATCTTCAAATTTATACTCGTACAAGTAAAAAATTCCGTTGGTATAAATTAGAAATACGGGTCTGACTACTTTTGAAATCTTTTTCTCCCAAAGCCTGAATGGATAATATAATTGTCGCACTAAAAAGTCTGATGAAAGAAAGTTTTTTGCTTCAATTAAAGATAGACTATTGAGACCTTCATAACCTCCATCAATTTCTATTTGGGAATTTTCAACGTTTATATTTATCGGACTGGAACATTTATAAATGCTGTTTATTTTAAAATTAAATGAACCAGAACCCATCCTCCCACTGACTGTAGGTAGTAACTGCTCTTCCCCAAGAAAGTTTGCAAATATGCCAGAAACGTAAGCGCAGTTAATAGCGTTTGCTTCACTTGTTATATTTTTATAATCAATACCTTGAATATGTTCTGGAAATTCTAGGTATTCAAGTTCAGAAATATTGTGACTTTCAAAAAGATGATAGGTATCAAACTCAGCAATAACATAATCACCTCTCGTGATAGGTAAAATTGAAAGCTTATTTTTCCGAAATAAGATTGGCAGATTACTATGATGGTCAAATTTCGTCATCAAACGTGCTTCTCTAAATTCATTAATGACACTAGAATTAATGACAAATATCCCCTCTTTTTTGATATTTTCAATGATATTGTATTTTTCAAACAATTTTTCCCAAGCAATATCATTTTTGGTTTTTGCCGCGCTACTCATAATTTTTCACAAGAACCTCTGTAATTGCACCTCTACCATCCCTTTTTGAATTTATTGCTCTTTTAGCTTCAATAGAACAAATTGTATAATTTTTATATAACTTTTTTATGAATTCAGTAGGCGAATTTGACAACAGAAATTTAACACCCTTGTTATCCAACTTATCACAAACTGTTTTCAATCTCTCTTGTTCTGTTCTATCAAATCCGTGTTTCGTGTAACCAGTAAAACTTGAACTGTCAGAAATAGGGTCATAGGGCGGATCAAGATAGACAAAAGCCCCTTTTCTCACTTTTGATAGTACAGCTTGATAGTCTGCATTTAAAATGGTAATTTCATTCTTTGACAAATAGTGACTGACTGCGTTTATTGTAATTTCATTAACAATAGCAGGATTTTTATATCGACCAAAAGGTGAGTTAAATTCTCCCGCACTATTCACCCGAAATAAGCCGTTATAACAGGTTTTATTTAAAAAGATAATTCTTGAAGCTCTTTGAATATTATTTAACTTACCGTATTTTTCTTTATCTCTATCCATTCCTCTGACTTCGTAAAAATACTTTTCCTCATTTTTGTATTTTTTGAGGTCTTTAATTAATGCTTCTGGCGACTCTTTAATAACTTTGTACAAATTGATTAGTTCTTCATTACTGTCATTGATGACCGCTTTTGCAGGTTGGATATGAAAAAATACGGCGCCTCCTCCAACAAATGGCTCATAGTATTTGGAAAATTGTTGAGGAATATGTTTGTCCAATTCCTTAATGAGCTGTCTTTTACCACCAACCCATTTTACAAACGGTAGGACTAATTTATTATTCTTTCTAATGAGTGACATTATTAGATTCTTTCATGATGCTGGTATAATTAAAGATGAATAATTTTCAAATGATTGAAAAAACATAGTGCTGAATTTTCAGATGAGTTGAGTATAACATGCCTGTCCATCCGCCCACACAAACACTCTTTATTCCACAAGCCATTCAACATGGATTGCAATTACACACTTCTGGTCAACTACAACAAGCCATTGACGTTTATCAAAAAATTCTTACGATTGAAGCGAATAATACGGAAGTATTGCATTTATTGGGCGTGGCTTATGCCCAACAACAGGATTATACTCAAGCAGAAACTTACATTTTACAAGCTATTCAACACACGACAGACAATTCAAATTATTATAACAGTTTGGCCAACGTGTACTGGTATCAAAAGCATACGGGCAAAGCGCTACAATTTTACCAACAAGCACTTAAATTAAATCCACACCAGGCTGAATCTCATAATGGTCTGGGCAATGTTTTTAAAGCGCAAAATCAGTTAGAAAAAGCAGTGAAACATTATCAACAAGCCTTGAAAATCAATCCACATTATGCAGATGCTTGCAATAATTTAAGCATTGTTTTGAAATTTCAGGGTAAATTTACGGAGGCTATACACTATTGCCAACAAGCCCTCACTTTAAACCCAAATCTTAGTGAAGCTTATACGACACTAGGAAGTATTGCGAAAGATCAAGGTCGCTTGGCAGAAGCAGTAGAGCATTATCAAAAAGCTTTGTCTATTAATCCCAATTCAGTGACGGCATACAATAATTTGGGGATTATTTATCAACAGCAAGCACAGCATGAGCAGGCTATTCGTTGTTATCAACAAGCTTTGTCATTGAATCCTCAACAAGCTGAAACGTATAATAATTTAGGTATCATTTACAATGAACTAGGCCAGATCACACAAGCCATTCTCTATTATCAAGAAGCGCTCAAGCTTAATTCTAATTATGCTGAAGCACACAATAATTTGGGTACCTCTTTGCTGGATAAAGGTCAAAGCCAAGACGCTTTATACCATTACCAAAAAGCGTTTGAAATTAAACCAGATTATGCGGCTGCGCAAAGTAATTATGTTTATGCACTTAATTTTTTGCCTGAATATGATTTAGTTCAGTTGTATCAAGCACATCAAGCTTTTAATCAGCAACATGCTGCACCTTTACAAAAGTATATCCAGCCCTATGAAAATTTACCTGATCCCAATAAATGTTTAAAAATTGGTTATTATTCGCCCGATTTTCGAAAACATTCCCTCACTTACTTTATTTTACCGATTTTAGCTCATCATCAACATGCGGAATTTGAAATTTACTGTTATTACAATAATACCAAAGTTGATGAAATTACTCAGAAAATACAGCAATGTGCGGATCATTGGATAAACTGTGTCGGTTGGACAGATGAACAATTAGCAACCAAAATTCATCAGGATCAGATTGATATTCTAGTAGATTTTTCTGGTCACACGGGAAAAAATCATTTATTAACTTTTGCAAGAAAGCCGGCCCCTATTCAGTTTTTTCACACGATTGGTTATTCCAATACCACGGGATTAACGGCTATTGATTATCGCATTACTGATAATTACGTTGACCCAGAAATACACTCCCAATATAGTGCTGAAACTTTGGTGTGTATGCCTCATAGCTATTATTGTTACTCTCCCAATATGGATACGCCACTGGTCAATGAATTACCTAATTTAAGAAATGGTTATATCACTTTAGGTTCATTTAACGCTTATAGTAAATTAAATGACCAAACTTTGGGTTGGTGGGCGGATATATTACATGCCTTGCCCCAGGCAAGATTGAAATTATTAGCCAAAAGTTTTGTGGATGCGGAAGTTAAACAAATGACTTTGGAAAAATTTAAAGCGTTGGGCATTGCAATGGAACGATTGCAATTAGGTTATGCCACTTCTTCAGAAGCAACTCTTGCGCATTACCATCAAGTTGATATCGCGCTTGACACTTATCCATTCAATGGGGCAACCACAACTTGCCAAGCATTGTGGATGGGTGTACCAGTGCTCACTTTAGTGGGGAAAACACCCGCTGCAAGAGCGGGCTTAAGTATTTTAACTACTGTTGGATTAAACGATTGGGTTACTGATTCGCCTCAAAATTACGTCACTGCCTGCGTCCAACTCTCCAAAAATATTGAGGCTTTGCAAATTTTACGTCAACAGTTACGTACTAAAATGCAAACCTCGCCATTGATGGATGGCGCTAAATACACCCAATATTTGGAAAATAAATGTCGGGAAGCTTGGCAGCATTGGTGTATGCAAGTATAAACTATCGGTTGAGGGTATTTATCAGTTTTACTCGCCTTAATGCCCAACCAAGCACTTGCTGAACATCATTTGGCGATTTATTTTCATAATGCTTGGCAATTGGGGTTAAAGACCAAGTTAAATGCAAATAAGCTTTCACTGTTTGCAGTTCTGCTAAAATAGTGCCCAACAAAGAAAAAACTTCAGAAGGCGTGATCTTCTTATCTGGTTTCAATCCATGAATACCAATGTCTTTAATATTACTAAACCTTTGAAGGCGTTGAACTTCTTTTAATAATTCCAAAGCAGTTTCAAATACATTTGATGGCTTCATTCCTTTTTGTTTCGGAGGCGGAATTGTTGAATCAATAATTTCTAGGGTACTTAGTAGAATATTAATATCATCCAAAATCCTAATTGCTTGAGAAAATACATGGGAAGGTGTAAAGGAAATACCATTTAGCAAATCAAGTTGATAAGAAATATTATTAAATAAGTTAAAGACATCTGTAGGTGCTTTACCTGAAAATGTAGGTAAATTTGAGGCTCGCTCTTCAATCCCCAAAAAAAGTTTGATAATGTGTAATTCAACTAGAATACGTTGTGTTTGTTCGTAAATGTATAACGGGATAATCTTTCGTCTAGGCTCAATTGACGGTGCTGCAAACACAGGTAAACCTAATTTTTCTCGCAAAATATTTATTTTGTAAGTAACTTCGTAAGTTTTTTGCCAAGTATGTCTTGGGGCCAATTTTGTTTTTAATTCAAATACTTCAACTTCTCCTTGGATATTAAAGTGTTGATTTAATAATTTAATTTCTTCATTAATATGATATACCTGCGCATAAACTTCATTCGTTGTAATTTCGAGTGCTACTATTGGAGATGACAGTAACATCAATAGTAAAATTTGTCCGTAACGTATAACGTGTTTCATTGTGAAAATCTTTTATCTATTAGTTAAAGAGAATGTATTGAGGTAACCAACAAGTGTCTCACTGAGAATTGAATTGTTCTAAAACTTTTCAACCAGACCTGGCAGGTTTTTAAAACCTGCCAGGTCTTTTTTAATGTTTAGAAGCCAGTGACAAATTTGTTACCGCATCACATATCAATTCATCAGTATCCCCCACAAATTCCAAGCTACTTATACTGCTTTGCTAATGCCACTCTCTTTTCATAAGCATCTCTGGCAATTTGCACATCTTCTAAAAACCAAGGTAATTCTTTCATCAAAAAGGCTTGTGGCCCATCAACCAATGCTTTTGTTGGGACAGGATGAAAATCGACCAAAATCATATTGGCACCCGCAATAACACCTTGTGCTGCCACATGTTGAGCGTCTAGCAAACCATCAGGCGAATGATCACGACTACCAACTGAATGAGAAGGATCAATACATACCGGCATTCTTGTCAAACGTTTAACAACAGGCACATGGGAGAAATCAACAAAATTACGATGCGGATCACCCACATTAGTTTTCATACCACGTAAACAAAAAATGACATGACTATTACCTTCTTTAGCTAAATATTCTGCGGCATGGAGCGATTCTTCTAACGTAATCCCAAATCCACGTTTCAGTAAGACGGGAAATTCTCTTTGACGGCCCACTATTTTTAATAGCTCGAAATTTTGAGTGTTTCTAGTACCAATTTGTAACATTACGCCCGTAGGATGACCTGTTTTTTCAAGTGCTTCACGAATTTCATCTACATGTACGTCATGGGTAATTTCCATCGCTACAACTTTAATCCCATATTTACCTGCTAACTCGAATACATAAGGTAAACAGTCTTTGCCATAACCTTGGAATGCATAAGGACTCGTGCGTGGTTTATAAGCACCCATGCGAGTACAGACTTGGCCATGATCACGCAAAGCTTTCATCATCATTTCAACATGTTCAGGAGTATCCACTGCACATAAGCCTGCAAAAACATGTAAGTTATCTTGGCTGAAGGTGACTCCATTATATTCAAACGCTGTGGTTCTTTGGTCATGATCACCATGTCGACCCAATACTCGATATTCTTGAGATACACGCACAACACGCTCAACGCCAGATAATCCCTGAATTTCTTCTTTGGACAAAGAGTGTGTGTCTCCAATTAAATAGATTTCTGTTAATATTTGTTCAGAACCATTAACTTCGTGTACGCGATGTTGAATGTTAGTTAAATTCTCTAAGTAGGCGATAATATCGTGATATTCTTCACTGTCTTTATGAATATGCGGTTCAAGTATAATGATCATTGTCAAGCCTTGTATAAGTTCGTTATCGGTAAACGTGGTTGTGATGTATTACAAGCACGAAATTCACATATTATACCAATACTTTCCGACATTTATTTGGAGGATAGATATGTTTGTGTCGGATTACCCTTCGCTAACCCGACCCTTACCGCCGCAGCCCGATACAAAACAAATTAAAGTCTGACGACAAGTGGTCGGTCTTGAGCAACAGTTAGACTTTGCCCGATAATTGGGAATTTGGTAATGCCGCTAAAATAGTTCTCAAAGCCTTATTAACAGCCTCGGATGTAGTAAAAACTTTAGCCAAGTAGGTTTCCGTGGTTTTTTTTGCGGTGCGAACGTGGAGAAATGTCGGATATTTTTGGTTTTTCGTGCGCACCAAAAAGATGGTGCACACCCTACCTGGCTGAAATTCTTTTCCATTAGGCTTCCAATTAATTTCATAGTTTCCCATCAAACATAACACCAGCATAACCGGCATTTTTCGCGCCGTTCCGTTCGCTCTGCTCTCTACACTCTGCGAAAAATGCCCGAGTTGATGCATTTGTTATACGTTGATATTATGAAGCTTTAGTAATTTCATGATAACTGTATTTACACCTGCTGGGTTTAAACCTCCTGATTTATAATCCTTAAATCCGAAACTGACATATAGCCTTCTTGCTGCTTTACCTTCAGTAACTGATTCATCGAATGTTTGCACATAGATTTCATTTTGTAGGTCAAATTGGTTAATTGCATAATTTAGCAGTTCTTTGCCATATCCGTGACCACGGTACTTTTCTGACACCGCTAACCATGCAATTTCATTTGTTTCTTTTGAAATTACAATACCTCCCTTTAACTCTTGTTTGACTTAATTTTGTTCTGAACGAATGCAAAAAGCTGTCTTTTGTAAAATTGCCTGTTGCAAACCATCTTGAAATGATACTTCATCAGCCATTGGACCAAACAAATACTCAACTTCCTTTACCAGTGCAATCCATGCATCAAAATCTTTTAATTCAGAGGATACTACATCCATTATATTCCCTATTACTGAATGTTTTTTCGTATAACGTTGCAGTAATTGGTAGCCGAAGCGCAGTGTAGGCTATCCGAGTGAGCGACAGCGAACGGTCTTGACTGCCTTATTATATGTTACTACAATACTGTACATTATCACGTACCTATTTGAGTTGAGAGATTTCTATGGATGCCATTAGTTACACTGCTGCACGCGCTAACCTAGCGAAAACTATGGAAAAAGTGTGCAATGACCATGACCCTGTGATTATTACCAGAAAGCGGGAAACGCCTGTAGTGATGATTTCATTGGAGGACTTCCAGGCAATGGAGGAAACAGCGTACCTGCTCCGCACACCCGCCAATGCTCGTCACTTACTTGAATCAATAGCTGAGCTAGAAGCCGGGAAAGGTATTGAGCGCGAGTTGGTTAAATGAAACTCAGCTTTTCTAGCAAAGCTTGGGAAGAATATTTGTACTGGCAGAAAACGGATAAAGCCATTCTCAAGCGTATTAATACCTTGATTAAAGACGTACAGCGTGAACCATTTGAAGGCATCGGAAAGCCAGAGCCTTTGAAACATGGCCTTTCGGGTTATTGGTCTAGACGAATTAATGGTGAGCATAGACTTGTCTATAAAGTACTGAATGACCAAATTCTGATTGCACAATTTCGCTATCACTACGAGTATTAAGTACATAACCATGGAATTCAGCCAAGTAGGGTTTGCACTGCAGTTTTTTTGCGGTGCGAATGTGGAGAAATATTAGGTATTTTGGTTTTTCGTGCGCACCCTACCTGGCTTGAACGCCTTGTTATGCGCGAATTTCCACCAGTGGTTTAACATGATGCTCTGGTTTGTGAATCGATAAATCATGAGTTGCTTGAAGATTAAGCCAAAACTCGGGTGACGTATTAAATGCCTCGGATAATAGCCAAGCTGTATCTGGAGACACGCCCCTTTTTCCCCGAACAATTTCATTGATTCGTTGCACGGGGATACCAAGATGCGTCGCAACAGCTTTTTGCGACAATCCCAAAGGCTCAAGAAACTCCTTAAGCAAGATAATTCCGGGATGTGTTGCGATTCTATTTGATGGAATCATATTGCCACCTTTAGTTAAAAGTTTAATGGTAATCTATAATCTGGACATCAATAGCGCTAGATTCTTGCCACCGAAAAATAATGCGCCATTGAACGTTAATGCGAATACTATGGAATCCTTTGAAATCTCCTTTCAGTGCTTCTAGTCTGTTTCCAGGCGGTGATCTCAGGTCATCCAATGACTCTGCGGCATTAAGGACATCCAATTTGTAAAGTGCAGTTTCAATGATTTGTGGTGGCAAACGCCTGACCCGACCGCTCGAAATGCCATGATATAAATCAGACGTTACCTGGTTTCCAAAGGATACGATCATGTAAATATATTAACGCTATCACGGAATCCGTGCAAGCGTGTTTTTTCGGCGCATAACGCCCGAGCTAAGCCGACACCTGCTGCCACTTAGCCCCAAACAAACCAAAAAATCCTGCCGACGGGTGGTCGACCTTGAGCGCCAAGTTATGCATTTGTTATGGTTTGTATTACAATGTACTATAGAAAACATTTAACGAGGCACACATGAAAACTGAAATGCTTAGCACCCGAATTGACCATGATACCAAAACCGCTTTTACCAGGATATGTGACGAAGTGGGACTTAGCCCGTCACAAGCGATAAATCTCTTTGCCCGTGCTGTTATCAATTATGGAGGTATACCTTTTGAATTGAAAATTCGCCAACCCAATGAAAAAACTGTTGCCGCAATGAACGAGTTAATCCGGGGCGAAGGCCAAAAAACTGGGTCTGTTGACGCGCTTATATCCGAATTAACCGAAGGTAAAGTCAAAAATGTATAGTCTTGAGTATTCGTCTCAATTCAAAAAAGACTTCAAGAAAATTACCAAAAGACCCATTCCTGATGTTGTGGAAGTAGGCCATGTTATTCCAAAGCTTCAACGCGTTGGATGAAAGTATGTTGATCACCCGCTAACCGGGCTGGATTTCATGATTGTCATAATTTGGTTCTAATCTATCATATCACTGATGAAACACTACAGTTTGCGCGGATTGGTTCGCACAGTGAATTGTTTTAGCGATCAGCTACACATAACGTTCCAACCTCACCGGCAAAATAAAGCTACAGAGCGCAGCGGCGTAGCTTTATTTTGTCCGAGTGTAGCGCCTTGTTAGGGGCAATCGCTGAGTAGACACTCTTTGCTACTACCTCCGCAAGCTTAACCGGAACAGCATTACCAATTTGTCTCATGCATTCACTCCATACACCAGAGATATGATAATCATCTGGAAAAGTTTGAATTCTTGCGGCTTCTCTGACGGTAAAATATCTGATTGAGCCATCATTAAATCGGATCATATTTTCATCCCCAGGAACTCCATGATCTCCCGCCTTTAATGTTTTTAACGGCTCATCTATTGGACTTCCAGTGTGACCAGGATAGGACTTAGCACCACCACGAAATTTATGATTATTGAAGCTATTATTGCTTTTTGGACACGGCAAGTTAGAAATGACCTCACGAACTGTAACCCAAGGTTTTTCGGTAGGCTGAAACATTCCATATCTTTTTATTAACTGAGCGGATACTTTGCCATTTGAGGAAGGGTGCTCATTTTTGTTAATACCAAGACGCTCCCAGTATGCACCTGTGACCCATTTCTCCCACAGAAGGGCATCTTTTGAGTGCGTAGCTTTGGGGAAACTCCATTCAATAGCAAGGTCGCTCCGAAAACCAACTATAAATACTCGTTCACGCTTTTGAGGAACCCCGTAATCAGCAGCATTTAGTAGCCTAAAAACAACATTGTATTTTAAATCTCTATAAGTTCCCTTAGTTTGTATTTCTTCAAGGCGAGAAAGATGATTTTCCCATGACTCTCCTTCATTCGCTGCGAGGCATGGATGCCGAGTAGTCCGCGACTAGCTGGGCGCTCAAAAATAGTATAAAACAGTAGGTAAGGGCGATAGTCCTTGCGTGCGTTTTTTGCTATTTTTGAGCTTCACCCCAGCGTCAAGTCATGGTGGAGTAGGCTAACGGAGTGCGTAGTGCAACGGAGTACGCAGTTGCCGTATCGAGACCGGACGTGTCGGGGCAAACAAACTAGCGTCTCGCTGAGAATTGAGTCGCTCTTAGGGATAGGACGTCCCGGGAGCGTCACGAAATCTCTGCGTGACACCGGTCTTGTTATATTTGGGTATGCCAACTGCAAAACTATATAACCAAAGTACGAGCTAAAATTTTTTCGCAATAAGCCTTTCACATTTTCAAAAATAAATGACTCTGGTTTTGATTCGCGTACTGCACGAATAGCTTGAGGAAACATATCTCTATCATCATTAAATGCTTTATGTTTACCGCTTAGTGAGAATGGTTGGCATGGTGGGCCACCAGCCATAACAGAAATATTTCCTTTATATTTTTCAAAGGAAATATTAGAGTTGTATCACGGAATTTAAGATGGTATTTTGCGAAAAGGAGGATATAAGAAAGAACAAGTTTTGTAAACTTAGGAGAACGAGTATGAAA
>JADGDF010000266.1 GCA_016745055.1 Thiotrichaceae bacterium
TTATTGATTTATATGATGAAATAATTGGAGTATGTGCCGGACTATGGAACTTTTATCTAGCTAATTGATTGATTTTTAACGGGATACAACTCTAATGAAAAACAACCCTATGGTAATTTAAAAAAACGTTCTGAAATTGTCATACCTGGGATAAAAGGCTTAATAGAATTGGAAGCTAAAAATTTGTACAATAAATTATCTGATAAAGAGATTCTCACAGAAATAAAGGTTACTTTACCTGTTGCAAAAAACTATCTATTCAAAAGGGGAGTAGATTTACAGCTAGAAAAAATAGAAAGGAAATTTACATTTAATGTTGATTTGTTCCCTGATGAAAAAGCAAAACAATCAGACAAGAAACAAGTGCAAATTAGAATTGTTATTGCAAAATTAAATGGAGAAATTATACGCTATTATCGTCGAGGAAACTTTCTTGAAGAACATGATGGCCGCAAAGATAAGTACACATATAAGGCTCTACGTCCACTTGCTAGTATTGCTAAGATACCTGCGGCTGTTATATTGGGTCATTTGAGGGATGAACCTAAAAGTTTCATCTACTGTAACAAAGAGTATGAAAAGGATGGAAAGCGCTTTAAGAATGCTTACAAATTGCAGGAGTATGGTGTTAAAAATTGTAGCAAGGGAATGTTCCCTCCCATAATAACATTTGCAGCTTCGTTAAATTTGCCTTTACGTTATGCTCTGTCAGAAAGGCATAAATTAACAAAAAGTACTCTTATTAAGTTATATAAGGACTTTGGATTGTTTGAACGTAAAGATTCATCTCCAGAACTACTTATAAATGGATTAAGCTTTGGATTTGCTCAAGCAACACCAATGCAAGCACATCGTATCATTCATGAGTTAACTGCTATTCTTTATGGAAAAAATACAAAAGAACCCTACTTTATTCAGTCTGCAACAATTAGTAGGCGAGATCCAAACAGTAATGAATCCAAATTAATTTTAATTCAATATAGTCAAATGCAGAAACAAAAGAATGTCAATATAAGGCATTATTTAAAAGAAGAATCAGCAAGAAAATTTGTCAAATCTGTGCTTTCTGCTCCGGTTTATAAGGAAGGAGGGACGTTACGTTCATTGAAAAATATTAAAAATGTTAAATTTTTACTTGCCAAATCAGGAACCCAAGAAACATCTGATGGAAAAAATACTAAAGATAAATGGGTTGTGGGAAGTATGATAATCAATAGAGAAATTTACTCGTTTGTGGTTTTAATTGGTACAAGGTACGAAGACAAAAATGGTTTAATCAAAACAATTCGCCATTCTCAGCTCATGACCCCAATTGTAAGAGAAGTTGTCAAGAGCTTAAATGAGAAATAAGCCAGGTAGGTCGGGTTAGGCTTTTTGCAACGCAAAAACCGTAACCCGACAAATTGGTGAGGTTGCACGTTCTGTCGGGTTACGCTGTCGCTAACCCGACCTACTGGGATTAAAAAAAGTAAACACTCTTCTCAAAGTAAATAGAACTTAGAAAATGGGTGTTTAGTTCAATCCAAAACAAGACCTGGCAGGTTTTCAAAACCTGCCAGGTCTGAAGTAGTGAATTTTAAAGTACAAGTGGATTTATAACTTCTAAAAAGTCAAATTAAATAAAACTATCCGCAAATTTACCCATCATATACAACTTCTCGACTCATAGAAATACCTTCTCCTAAATCATAAGTTTTCACTTGAAATTGCTTTATTTTAGGTAAGTTATCACTATTAATTTGAGAAGATAAAAGTAATAAAATTTCTTCCATCATTCGCTGCGAGACATGGAGAGGCGAAGGCGGTGTCGAGTAGTGAGCGACTAGCTGGGGTCCAAAAATACGGGAAAACAGGACAGAAGGGCGACAGTCCTTCTGTGCGTTTTTCGGGATTTTTGGACAATCCCAGCGTCAAGTCATGGTGGACTAGGGTGACGGAGGTGCGGAGTGAAACGGAGTGCGGAGTTGCCCGTATGGAGACCGGACGTGTCGGGGCAATCAACTAGCGTCTCACTGAGAATTGAGTCGCTCTAAGGGATAGGACGTCCCGTAAGTGTCACGAAATCTCTGCGAGACACCGGTTCTTTATATGTTACTTTTGCAAAGGATTGGCGGCAATGTACCTTTGATAAACGTACTCATCTACTTCAATGTGTAAACTGGGCATGGTAACTTCTTTTACTGCATTTTTACATAACAATGCGTTATTATAAATAATCTTCTGAGAAAAATGCAGGGGCAAAACGATAAAAGTAAGGTTTTATGATACGGTTTAAATTTAGTAAAATAAACTTTGCGGGTCAAGGTTTATTTATAACCTTGGCCCGAACGTTTTGGGAATTCCAAAGTCTTCTAAAATGTTCAAGTGAAGGTTAAAAACCTGTACTCGCAAGTTTTATGGACTTGAAAAACCACTTGATGGATGTGCTTAACTTATTTCTACAAGCATTACAAGAATGCAGTCAAGACACATTGCATCAGTTTAAAAAATGCTATTTGAAATGATGACGTAATATCTTTGAATTACAGACCATTTCTATACTTTAACATGAAAATACACTAAAATTCTTACCTATATCCTCATTGCTTACCCTATCCCAAAAATACTACTTATTATGGTAAAATCCTCATGAAAACGGTAACACTAAATATAGACGATACGCTATATGACACACTATTAGCAATGCTCCAAGGCTTACCAAAACAAAAAATTGAAATTATTGAAGAAGACCAAACGAAAAATGAAATTTTAGACATAAATCAATTTGCAGGCACAATTAACAGTTTTGCAGCAATTACCGATGCTGTCCAATGGCAAAATGAACTGCGCTCAGAGTGGGAAATAAATTAGGATGATTGACTATATAGTGGATACCAACATTCTTATTCTATTTTTCGCGGGAAAGTTAAAGGACCCACTACCAAAAGCAAAGTTAGGTATTTCCATTATTTCTGAAATTGAAATATTATCTTACACAGGTTTAACACCAGATGAAGAAAAATGCTTAAAAAATATGCTAAAAAGTTTTTCTCAATTACCTCTTAGTTATGATATTAAAGAGCAAACCATAGCCATCAAAAAAAGCCATAAAATCAAATTGCCAGATGCAATTATCTGTGCAACTGCCATTACAGAACAAACCATATTAGAGTTGTATCACGGAATTTAAGATGGTATTTTGCGAAAAGGAGGATATAAGAAAGAACAAGTTTTGTAAACTTAGGAGAACGAGTATGAAAATG
>JADGDF010000267.1 GCA_016745055.1 Thiotrichaceae bacterium
CATTTTCATACTCGTTCTCCTAAGTTTACAAAACTTGTTCTTTCTTATATCCTCCTTTTCGCAAAATACCATCTTAAATTCCGTGATACAACTCTAGTGACTTCTTTAGGTTCTAAGTTTCTAACTAGGAATGTCCCTTGTTCATCCGTATTAACGGTTTCTTCTATCCCTATGACGACAATGTTCGTATCTGCTAATATTTCACCTGTTGCTTGGTCAGTTACAGTTCCTTGAATTGAGGCCACATTATCATTGAAAACAAAACGAATGGTACCCAGGTCTTTAGTTTGCCCCGTCTCCAAACTGGTCTCGACAATCAAGCGACCTCCCAGTTCAGAACCAATTTGTATCGTATAATCGCCAGCAAATAACTGACTAAGTTCAAACTTGCCCTCTACATCAGTAGACTGACTTGTTATACCACTGTCTTTTAGCTCAATAGGTAAACCAAGTAACGGCAACCCTGTTTGTCCGTCCACTATAGTGCCAATAATGCGTCCCAAATCAGGATTAGGTGCCTCAACCATATGAAGAGCACGTAAAGCAAGGGCTGTGGTATACACATCATTGTCCCAACTGCCATTAGCTAATTGTGCTGCACGCAAAGCATCAATATGGGAAGAAATACCATCTAAGTGAGTCAGTCTTGGAATGAGTGCAATCAAGGCTAAGGCAATCTCAAAAGTCTCATGATTGCCTTGGTTTAGTTGAGTTTGTAAATAATTCTGGGCTTGATCTAGAGTTGATTCTACATTCAAAGAGGGAATATGACTGACGTGATGTCGGTAACGCCATAGAGCACGCATGGCAAGCGCTGTCACATACATCGAAGTATCGTTGTCATTATCTGACCAACCGTGACTATTGAACGATTTTAATAGAAAATCAATGGAAGGGTAAAACTCTGTGATTGAAGTATTTACTAAATCCGTGCTTGCTAAAGCATCCAATACAAATGCTGTATCTAGGACAGTACGATCATAGTCTGCTAAATCACCAAATCCACCATTGTCATGGAGCCTGGTTACTAATTGGTCAACAAGTACATCTCCTGTCTGACCTGCCAAGAGTCGTGTCGTTAAGATACGAGCTAAATGTTCTGTACTGAGAAAAGATTCTGCATTGATAAACTCTAACGCAGTTGTCATGCTAGGTTGAGACGTTTCTCCCAACTGAGATAACGTCAACCATGTCTCCGTGGTTGCCACAAAGGGCGTTGCTAAATCATTGGCTGTGCTGTACTGGCCATTAGATTGTGCTTGATTGACTAACCAGTTAACCCCGCTATTTGCATAAACAGGCAGACAGAAAAACCATAGCATAGTCAATTGTAGAATACGTTCTATAGTGGATGACTGAGTTTGTTTGAGCATGTGCTAATTCCTTTTGACTTATAGATAAACAGCATCCCATAAATATTTATGATGCACTATTGGTATTCATTGTACCTAATATGGAATAATAACTCCATAGTAATAATTACTATATTATTAATAATTATAACTTATCATGAAACTAAGCTGATGTCTCGCAAAGATTTCATGACATTTCCGTAACATCCCTGTTCCTAAGAACTATTCAATATCTCAGCGAAACTATCATTGATTGCCTGAGCACCTCCGGCCTCCATAGAGTGCCTCCGTACTCCGTTACACTCCGCCTCTCCATCACCCCAGTCCACCAAGGCTTGACGCTGGGTTTGTTCAAAAATCTCGAAAAATGCATAAAGGGACTGATGTCTTTATGCTCTGTTTTCCCATATTTTTGAGCCTCAGTTAGTCGTGGACTACTCGGATCCAACACCGGCTCCGCCTTTCCATGCCTCGCAGCACTGGAAGGCAAAAGAGTATAGAAAGATAACAAATGAAATTATATGGATATTTTTTTGGGGGGGAACACCGTGGCGTGGTATTCCTAGAAGATATGGCGGGCACAATTTCTTCACGTTTTTACCGTTGGCAAAAATAAGAAATTTAGGAAAAGGTTTTGAAGGCATTGTAGAGTAAAGTAGATACAGCAGGTGACTTTTGGATTAGAATGTTCATCAGATAGATAACACTATTGTTAAGAGCACATGCAGCGGGAGCAAAAAAACATGCTGAAATCAATGCAGAAGGACTGGGCACTGTTGACATTTGGAGGATTAAGTTAGATAACTCTAATTTTGTCAAGGAGTTATCTAAATGTGCAATGCGAATCTATCAGAACAGAACTGGGATAAGATAAATGACCCTGATATGGAAAGCATTATGATAGACGGTACAGTTGTATGTGCGTATTCTTGTGCTGCCGGTGCGCCTCAAAGCCATCTGGATGAAGCTCAAGAGCAAGCATTAGGTCGTTCAAAAGGTGGGTTACACCATGTCATGGTGATGCTTTATGCAATCTTTTGGACTTCATTCTTACGGGTGCAGCAGATATTACTCAAACCTATACTTTGATTGAAGGCCTAAAAGCAACGTATGCGTCGATGGATAAGGCTTATAATACTGATAAATTGATTGAACAATTACGCAAACAGGGGATTATTCCTGTTATTCCACCGAAAGCTAATCGCAAAGAGCCTCGTGAATATGACAAGCACGTTTATAAAGAACGTCATCTGATTGAATGCTTTATTGGCAAGATTAAACAGTTTCGCCGAGTTTTCTCCAGATTTGAAAAGCGGGCAAAAAATGACATGAGTTTCATCAGGTTTGCCTTTGTTTTAGTATGTTTGCGCTGAAATGTCAACAGAGCATAGTACCAAAATTCACAAATATCATAGATAATGTCATTATCTGACATTCCGCACACCCTCACACAGTTCCAGAATATAACGAGCCAGGTGGGCACGCACCGTCTTTTTGGTGCGCACGAAAAACTACACCCCATCCCTTCCGCATTCGCGCCGAAAAAACACGCAGCGCAAACTCTACTTATGACAATTTCTCTCTAAAAAAACAGGTAACTCTTATATGAGAGCATATCTAGCTTCCTGCTATACAAAGCTATTTTTATTATTAAAGTATATTAATATTTTTTACTTATATCTCTTTACTCTTACTTTGTCCATGCTGAATAGTTATCCAATTTTTACATTGACAAATGGTTAAACTGTGAGCTATAGCTGATGTGTAATAATATGTCATAATATATACATGACTAACCCACTTAAATTTCGCGAAAAAGTATTTGCCACCAAAGACAAGTACAATCTGA
>JADGDF010000109.1 GCA_016745055.1 Thiotrichaceae bacterium
CATTTTCATACTCGTTCTCCTAAGTTTACAAAACTTGTTCTTTCTTATATCCTCCTTTTCGCAAAATACCATCTTAAATTCCGTGATACAACTCTATTTAAGTTATGGAAAAGTCATTGTCAATTAGTCAATTCAACGAGCGAAAACTCGTATAGAATACTTTGTGAAATCTATACAAAATTACTCATTATCCTTGTTCAACACTGGATTGTTCTCACAGGATTATGGGAAATAGCAGAACGTAGTTTAGTAAAAGGTGTTCAAATGATTAGAGAACAGTCAGCACATTTAGCTCATGTTGTTAATGATTATGAACAATTAGTTTCAACGTTAAAAGATATTTCACAGCGATTTTCCTATGGTTGCTCGAACAATAAACGCAGGAAGAAACTCAACACTGTTGACCAAATGGCCAATTGGAGTGCTTAAATTGATGCCTATGGGGTTACGCTTCGCTAACCCAACCTACTTGACGAGTTTAGCCCATATTATTTTTTATGGATGATAAACAAAATTTTAACTCACATCAACTAGCGATTAGTCATGGTGGATTTCTGAAACACTCTGCAAATGATCCAGCCGTTCTAGCTCAAATCTTAAAACGGGCGGCTACGATTGACAAAGGACTTGTTTATATACACTCTGATCATTCAGAAACATTTCAATCCTATCAAGACTTATTGTTAGATGCTCAGAAAATTTTATACAGCCTAAGAAAACTCGGATTACAACCCCAAGATAAAGTGGTTTTTCAAATTGAGTCCTCCCAAGATTTTATCAGTGCTTTTTGGGGCTGTGTTCTCGGTGGTTTTGTTCCAGTCCCGGTAACCCATATTGCCTATACCCCAGAACATATTCACAAAACGGTTAGCAAACTTCGCTATACCTTACAAATGTTGGAACAACCACTGCTGTTGACAAATGCGAGTTTTGCGTCTGAAATTCCTCATTTGCCTGAACTGTTGGAGCTAGGAAATTTTTCGGTGGCAACCGTTGAGCAATTGCGCGACGGACAACCTGACCACACAATACATGACAGCCAGCTAGGCGATGTGGCTGTGATGATGCTGACTTCAGGTAGCACCGGTATACCAAAAGGCGTTTTATTGACTCACCAAAATCTGTTGAGCCAAACGATGGCTTCGGTACAAATGAACGGTTTTACCAGAGAAGATATTAATTTAAACTGGATTCCTATTGATCATGTGGCCGGGCTTATCTATTTCCATATTCGGGCGGTTTATTTAGGCCAGCAAGAAATCCATTTTCCATTTCAATTATTTCTCCAAGAACCGCTTATATGGCTTGATTTGATTGAACGGTTTCAAGCGACCATCACATTTGGCCCTAATTTTGCGTACAGCTTGATCAATGATTGCGCTGAAACTCTCAAACAACGGCAGTGGGATTTATCTTCCATGAAATTCTTTTTGAATGGTGCGGAAACCATTGTCGCGAAAACCGCTCGGCGTTTTTTACAACTACTGGCTCCCCATCAATTGGCACCTACCGTTTTACGTCCTTCTTGGGGGATGGCAGAAGTGTCATCTGGTGTGACTTTTTCCGATAACTTTTCGCTGGATTCAACCACAGATGATGATTTATTTGTGGAAGTCGGTGCGCCGATGCCAGGCGTTGACTTACGGATTGTCGATGACCAAAACCAAGTCATTAAAGAAGGGCTTATTGGCCTCTTACAAGTGAAGGGATTAACGGTCATGTCTGGTTATTATCAAAATCCGCAAGCCAACCAAGAAGCTTTTACTGAGGATGGATGGTTTAACACTGGAGACTTAGGATTTATTCGAGAAGGGCGTTTAACCATTACTGGGCGACAAAAAGATATCATTATCATTTGTGGCAACAACTATTATTGCCATGATATTGAAGCCGCTGCAGAAGGAATCGAGGGGGTTAAGGTTTCTTACACCGCCGCTTGTGCCGTCCGAGAACCTAATAGCAGTACTGATCGCTTAGCCATTTTTTTTAGTGCCATTAATGCTAACGATGAAAAACGATTGATTCATCAAATCAGAGAAATCGTTGTAAAAAATATTGGCTTGAATCCAGATTACCTAATTCCAGTCAGTCAGGACACCATTCCCAAAACAGCCATTGGCAAAATTCAGCACCAGCAATTGAAAAACCGATTTGAAAATTGTGAATTTGATAGTATTTGTGTTAAATAAATAACTTGATTTGACTGAGGGATAAAAACCGGTCAAATTTTCAAAATTTGACCGGTATTAGTTTAAGCTATTTCATTTTATCTACAAAATAGCGAGCAGCGGCCCGATGGTAGAAGGTTGGGAATGGTATAAAAGAACCCAAACCTTGTTCAAGTGTGGTTTCATCCCAAGTTGGACTCTGCGTGTCATCACCCACTTTTAAGTCGTACACTGCGTTAATAAAGTCAGCCATACGGCTTTCGTCAATCGACAAAGCGGGTGACATCACAATAAAGGACATCACTTGCGGTGACTTTGCTAGATCGACCTTTTGCCACGGGTAGTGCTTGGCTGACAGCGTCGGTTGGATCACAAAATAGGGCACTTGAACGGGTACCAATTTAATAGGCAATGTGGTTGGGTCGCCCGCAATGCAGTTTGGAACCGTGGTATCAGTTGGGCAATCAGCGGCAACTAAAGAAGACACCGGGGTTTTTCCAACCACAAACAGGGCATCATATTCCCCTGAAATCACCTTGGACAAGGCGACCCGAGATGAATCGTAAAACGGGGTAATATCCTCCACTTTGAGGGCATTGACAAGCAACATCGTATGGGCCGTCATATAAGAGCCGGATAACTTCTCACCCAAGTTGACTTTTTTACCGGCTAAATCAAGACTGCTCTGAATGCCGCTGTTTGTATTCACGACCAAATGGATATCTTCTCGATAAAGAGGCATGATTGCGTCAAAACCCATCAGCATTTCTTCTGAAAGGCCGGGTTGACCGGCGTTAATCGAACTCAAATAGAAACGCACATCATATTGCATCAGTGCCATCGCACATTCATGGGTATAGAGTTGACGGAGATTTTCTAAAGTACCCACCGTGTGTTTCTCTGTCAAGCTAATCCCCAATGTGGATTTAACGACTGGAAGAAGGTCTTTAACGACTTTAGTGTATGTGCCCTGGGCACTGCCACTACAAAAGGCAGGTTGCGGTTTGGTTGTGTTAAGCGGTATCCCCGCCAAATAATGCATAGATTCACGCGCCCATCCGTTACTCGGTATTTGTTTAATGACGGTAATACTAGATGCCTTGTCCAACTCGGCCCATTTGGCATGATATTTCTTGGCATAAGCATCCTTGTTGGTATAAAGCTTATCCAAAAAAGTACTTAATTGTGTCCGGTCAATGGACGGCCCAACAGTCAGATAAGACCACACCGCAATATTGTCAGTAATGTCCTTGTGTAGCCAAGGATAAGTGTTGGCCGAAATGGCCATCGTGCTATACTCACTACTGAAAACAGGTATAGTTGCCGGAATCAGGGTTACATTCGCATCTGCTGGCAAATTTGCTAAAGCTGAAATAGGTGCCGCAGCCACATAAAAGGTTGCATCAAGAGTACCCTCAACGACCTTAGCAACCGCCTCAAAGGGGGCTTCATAAACATAAGTGGGTTGTTGGCTGAGTTGATGGTAATTGTTTAGAAGCTTGTAAGCCGTCAGAAAAGTCCCTGAATTTTTTTCACCCACATTGACTTTTTTCCCTGCCAAATCAGCAATACTAGTGATACCACTATCTTGATTAACCAAAATATGCACGGGTTCTTGATAGAGAGCTGCTACGTTTCCTCTATTGGCAACAAATAACTTAAATTCAGGGCTTGATTGCGATGAAGGAACGGATTGGACATACATATCTGCTTGAACAAAGGCCATATCACATTGGTCCGAACCAATGCCTTTGGCATTTTCCAAGCTGCCTACAGTTGAAAAGTTTTCAAGAGAGAGATTCAATGTCTCTTTCGCTGCCTCAATAACCCCACCAGCATATTGGTAGTAAGTACCAGTAGTTGGCCCAGTACAAATTTTACCTGGCTTCATTGGTTCTGTAGCGCTACTGGATGGTGCTCCCAGAATAAACGTGCCAGTTAATACTAGCACAAGAACTAATTGAAGAGCTTTAAAGGGTTCCCGCATTTGAAGATTCCTTACTAAAGAATTTAGATACAAGTTTTTTATTATGCAATATTTAGTATAAATTTATCAACGTTTAAAGTTTTTAGTGATGTCATTTTTTTATGGACAAAATCATTAAGTTCTACGGCACTTCCTCGAATAGTAGAGACATGATTGTTTATCCACCTTACAGATTTTAATACAGTTGCGTGACATCAATTTTTCATACTTGCCCAGTGTTTCACCAAATTTTCGTGATGTTTTAGAACAATTTACATCAGCGAAAGGCTAGTTTGGTTGCTCCAATAAGTTTGGTTTCCATAGAACGACTCTGTATTTTGTTACACTCGTCCACCGTGACGCTAGGTTTGTCCAAAAATGTTGAAAAATACATAGCTGATGCCCTCATGTTTTGTTTTATCATATTTTGAACTCCAGCTAGGCACTCATTACTTAGCTCCAGCTTTATCTCGCCATACCTTGCAGCGAAGGACAAATTAAAGTTACAAGTACTTTAGGGCAAGATAGTGTATTTACCGTTGAATTGCCTCAAGTACTCAAAACTTAGAAACAAATGATGTGTTTTAGCTTTAAAGATTTTACTTCTGTATAATCCTCATAGACCATTTAGACCAAAATTACGCTAAATTCGCAAAAGATGTATCAACTATATTTTTTAGCTATGTGTAAATTTAATAAAAATAAGACAGAAACTTCACTCCTGTTACCTAAATCTGCAACCATAGCTGATACAATTGTCATCCATCAGTTAGCGTGTGATATTTGGCGCGATTATTACCCTCGCATGATTTCAACAGCTCAAATTGAATATATGCTAGAACGCATGTATTCAGAACATAAATTAACCATTGATATTGAGCAACAACGTTTACGATTTACTTTATTTGAATGGCAACAGCAAGCAGTTGGATTCACTGGATGTGAAATTCAAGCAGCGCATTTATTTTTAGATAAAATTTATTTGCAGGTAGCTTACCATGGTCAAGGTTTTGGTCAACAAATGTTGCACTATGTTGAGCAATTAGGAAGAGAACAGGATTTAATCAGTATTTCATTAAGAGTTAATAAGCATAACATTCAAGCTATTCGAGCTTATGAACGAGCAGGTTTTGCAAACATAAAAAGCCTTTGTACTGATATTGGGCAAGGTTTTGTTATGGACGATTATGTCATGCAAAAAAGTTTAATTTAATGATTGTTAGAATAAGGGTAGATAAATAGTTCTCCCTTAAACCCAAAATATTCTGTGACTGCAGGGGCGAATCTGTGTGTTTTCCCTGCTTAATATCTTACGCCTAAACTTTCTTTGAGAATATCTTCTTAATTACAGCCGAAATATGGCATCGGTGACACCATCACGTATTTCACTGGGTCGATTTCTATCACCTAATGGGCCTTTGAGTATATAATCAACTTGTTGACCAAAAATACGATGTACTTGCAATGCAGTCTTTGCAGGTTGTTGATAGGTTAAATTAGCACTGGTAGATACGATAGCACCTTGCCACTGTTGACATAAGGCCTTTGCTAAAGGATGGGCAGTGACTCGTACGGCAAGTTTATTAGATTGGCCACGTAACAAAGGTGAAATTTTGTGATGAGCTGGTAGTAACCAAGTGACTGGACCTGGCCAGGTTTCAAAGATTTTAGCTTTCAATTTTTCAGAAAGCGGTTGCAGGTAGGGTTGTAATTGTTCATAATTTGCGGCAATTAAAATAAGTCCCTTTTGCCAAGGTCTTTTCTTGAGTTGAAGTAATTGTGTCACAGCGTGTAGATTTTGCGGATCACAGCCCAATCCATAGATAGCTTCTGTGGGATAAGCAATAATTTTCCCATGTGCTAGGTGATAAGTTGCCTGCCTCAAGTGCCAGTTCACATTTAAGCCTCAATGTTATAAAAAAATGATTTGAGGAAAAATCACAAAACATTATAATTCTTTACTAATTGCTTGTGATAATACAATTCTCTCGTTTTATATGGATTTTACGTTACATTATGCCAACTTTCTTACCTCGCAAACGTTTTGGACAGCATTTTTTACAAGATAAACAGGTTGTGTTGCAAATTATTCACGCCATTTCCCCATCATCAAATTACAATTTTGTGGAAATCGGGCCGGGTAAAGGCGCGTTAACCTTCGAATTATTAAAACATGTTGAACATTTGTCAATTATTGAGTTAGATCGAGATTTAGTCAGTGGCTTTGAACCTCATCGCGCTAATTATCCGCATCTCACTATTTATTCAGCGGATGCTTTAAAATTCAATTACTTACAATTGATGAATGGACAACCGCTACATATCGTTGGCAACTTGCCCTATAATATTTCAACGCCTTTGATATTTCACCTTCTAAACTTTATAGCGCATGTGGGTAAAATGACGTTTATGTTGCAAAGAGAGGTGGTGGATCGCATGGTTGCTTCCCCTAATTCTCGAAGTTATGGACGATTGTCGGTAATTTTGCAATATGCTTTTCAAGTGCAAAAGCTGTTTGATGTGCCCCCCGAGGCTTTTTATCCACCGCCTAAAGTGGAATCAAGCATTGTACAATTAATACCTCATAGCGTGATTCCTGTACAAGTCACTAATTTTAAGGTATTTAATCAAATTGTTAGCCAAGCATTTTCACAGCGCCGTAAAACATTGCGTAATACTTTAAAACATTGGCTCACTGTAGATGAAATGGAAAGTATTGAAATAGACCCACTTAAAAGAGCTGAAACTTTGAATTTAGAAGCATTTGCTAAATTAGCTAACCTATTTACCGAAAACCATATACACGCTGAAACAGAATTAAGTGCAGACTAAATCAATTTTCAATGAAATATGGGAATTGACTTTTTAATTATGGCCACTATCTTAATAAATGGGCTGATGTCAAAATTGCTTAGTAATATGACATCAGCTTGAACTTATGCGTTCATTAACATGAGAATGAATGTAATGACTAATATGATTAAACCAAAGCTTATTTTTTTCCTCACCCTGCTAATATTGGTTGGATGTGGTAAAAGTGCTTTGCTCCCATTACAAGAAGAGGGCAATGAACAATTACCTCCCAATAAACTTGCCCAAACCAATTTGGAATTGGGCCTTGCGTACATGATGCGTGGAAATTATCAGCTTGCTTTGTCACGATTTAAAAAGGCATTAAAAATAGCACCAGATTATGCTGATGTTTATAGTGCTTTAGCAATTTTATATGATCAATATTTAGGCAAAATTGGGGATGCTGGACGTTATTACCAGAGAGCCGTAGAACTCAATCCACTCAGCCCAGACATTCAAAACAATTATGGGCAATTTTTGTGTAAAACGAGTAAATGGCAAGAAGCTGATTTACATTTTAATAAAGCGTTGGAAAATCCAGTGTATCCCACGCCTTATATTCCTTATACCAACGCAGCCATTTGCATGATGCGGCAAAAAAAATACACTGACGCAAAAAATTATTTGCATAAAGCGTTAAATGCTAATTCAAGATTTGGACCTGCCCTTTACCAAATGGCTAATATATATTATGAAAATAAAGAATATTTAAAAGCACATGATTATTTAGAAAAATATGCTAAAGCCACTAAACATACACCAGAAACATTGTGGTTAGGTGTGCGTGTTGAACGCGCGTTAAACAATCACGATGCAGAAGCAACTTATGCTATTTCATTACGTTCTAACTACCCACATGCAGAAGAAACTCAATTACTTAACAAGTCGGTAAAATTTTATGAGTGAACCCGTTTTTCATTCCCAAGACGCCAATAACCCACAACCTATTTCTTCTGAACCTTCTGGAAATACGGAAGAAATTTTACATGACAAACGTGAAAATCTTGAATTACCAGCGAATGAAGAAGATTCGATTTTTCAACCACGTTCTATTGATGAAGTTGATACCAACGATTTGGGTACACAATCTGTACATATCTACACTGCCGATATTAAAATGCACCAAGAAGAAATGTCTATCCCCACTAACGAAACTTTAATAACTGAAGAACAATCTGATATTCAAGAAAATAATTTAGAAACACCACCACCACTTGATATAGATAATATGGGGCCTGGTGAGCAACTGGCTTATTATCGTGTCCAAAAAAGATTGTCTAAACAACATGTGGCAGATAAACTTTATCTAAGTCTTCATGTGGTTAAGTTGCTTGAAGCAGATGATTATTCACAATTACCGCCGCCTATTTTTGTTCGTGGTTATATACGTAACTATTCAAAAATATTGGAAATTTCTGCTGAACCTCTCGTTGAAGCTTATGAAAGACGAGCTTCTAAAAAGTATTCTCCCACCAATATTCGACCTCAAGTTAAAAAGGAAGATGAGACGAGCAGTGGTGATTCTTGGTTCAAAATTTTAACTTCGGTCATTCTCATGGTGGCATTAGTATTAATGGCGCTATGGCAAATTTATCCGCCTGATTCAACCTTTATTACGCCAGAAGAAGATAACCCAGAAGAAACGGTGATTGCAATTCACTCTATCCCAATTGAAACAAATGGTTCAGAGGGAAATGAGAATACGTATACCCCTCCTTCTGAAGATAATGGTGAAACTGAAAATACCAGTGATAATCCAGATAATGGTAATACAAGTACAGAAACTCAAACTACACCCGTAGAAAATGCAAATACTGCACAACAAGAAACTGTCAATTCTAATACCTTTTCTTTATCTTTGACTCGGGATACTTGGATGCGAATCAATGATGCTAGTGGTAAAGCTTTATTTAATGGTATTGGTAAAGCAGGTAAACAAGTTTCAATTGAAGGTAAACCGCCATTTAACCTCAAAGTTGGGCATGCCCAAGGTGTAACTTTGGAATATAAAGGGACAGCAGTACCGCTAAAAGACCATCCCAATCGGCGTGGACTCACTTTTACAGTTGGTAACTGAGGGAAAAATATTTATTGCTGTGCGTAAACAGCGTTTTTCTGACCTTCATTTAGGAGTGCAAAATTTGTTTTGCATGCACTCCTTTTAGCGCCTATTGTCTCTTCATAGTTTAAAACTGCTGTCAAGAACACCAATATCACGATGGTAAGTTACACCTAAATACAATACTTATGAAAAAAATTCTTGTTTATAGCCTATTACTACTGGGTATATTAATTTTAGCGGTTGTACCTTATTGGACCGGCGTTGAAGCAGAAAAACAATTTTCAAGTTTTTCAACGCTATTTGCACCTTTAGGGAAACTAACCTTAGTTGATGAAAATTATCAACGCGGTTGGCTTAAATCTCAAGCCCATACCACTTTTGAAACCCAAAATGCAATAGACTCAGAAAAAAGTTATTTTACTTTTGAACATGAAATTCAACATGGATTTCTACCAATTAAACCGGCTGAAATTCACTCAGAGTTAAAATTAGCACCTCAATGGCAGGCGCAAGTCAATAAAATTTTAGACTATCAAGCCTTATTAAAAATACACACCACCTTAGATAGTAATGAGGGGAAAAGCTTGATTGTCATGCCTCCTGCTAAATTCAAACATCAACAATCTTATGCGCTAGAGTGGCAGGGTTTAACTGGAGAAGTGAATTTCCAGCAAAATTTATTACAACAAAAATTAACCGGGCTAAATATGGATATCAATATGCCCGATTTACAACTGACAACGTCTCATGCGCGTATTGGTATTCATCAGACTAATTTTCAAGTGAACATTCCCTACCAAAGTAGTGGTACGCTCATTGGAAAAATAAAGCTTAATTTTGAACGTTTGTTGTTACATATGCACACTTTGCCTATTCAATTAAATCAACTACAATTTATACTGCAAAATCGTATAGAAAATGACAAGCTGACTCTCATATTTGACAACCAACTACAACAGTTGCAAATAGGCCAAGATCATTTAGGACCGCATCAACTAGTGATTGAGTTACGTAATCTACATATGCCCATTTTGAATACAATACAAACAGCCTTGGTAGAAAGTATTACGCAAGGTATTTCTTATGATGAATTACAATTTTTTGTGGCAGGAATTTTTATGCAGTATGGATTGCAGCTCATGCAATATCAGCCAGAAATTGCCATCACTAACTTATTAATTAACACACCTGACGGTGAAATAAAAGCCACCTTACAAGCAAAGCTACTCAAAGTGGATTCGAGAGTTTTATTAAATCCGATTCTATTAATTAATCATATTGCTGCACAGCTAGAACTTAAAATGCCGAAAGAAACTTTAATTCTGATGCTAAATAAAGTAGGCGGTGAAGATATTGTAGAAGATTGGCTTGCACACCAAGTACTTGTGCCTTCTACCCAAATCCCAAATCATGTGTATACCCAAATGACTTTGGAAGAAGGGGTATTAAAAGCTAATGGCAATATCGTGTCTATTACCAGTTTATTGAATTGAGATAAATCATGCTAAACCAATTTCAACGTTTAGGTCATTCAACCTTAAGTTTTTTTGAACGTTTAGGGAGAGGACATCTTTTTCTATTCCAAGTGCTATTGGGTGTTCCAGGTTTATTATGGCGTTTACGTTTAGTGATTAGCCAAGTTT
This sequence comes from Thiotrichaceae bacterium, assembly GCA_016745055.1. GTDB lineage: Bacteria > Pseudomonadota > Gammaproteobacteria > Beggiatoales > Beggiatoaceae > JADGDF01. The sequence goes on from JADGDF010000109.1 coordinate 10,693, forward strand.
ACTCCGTTGGTGTGCTGTCGCTCACAATTATTATCATGTCTGGCACTTTTGTAGGCATGGTACTTGGCTTGCAGTATTACAATGGATTGGTTGATTTTGGCGCAACTGAATCAATTGGTATTTTACTTGCCCTATCATTAGTGAGAGAACTTGGCCCTGTGGTAACTGCTCTACTTTTTGCAGGGCGTGCAGGTTCAGCACTCACCGCAGAAATTGGTTTGATGAAAGCAACAGAACAACTTTCTGGCATGGAAATGATGGCAGTTAACCCAATTAAACGAGTCATTGCACCACGTTTCGTCGCAGGCACCATCGCAATGCCTTTACTCGCTGCCATTTTTAGTGCAGTGGCTATTTTAGGAGGATATTTGGTTGCTGTGGAGTGGTTAGGCGTTGATCAAGGTGCATTTTGGTCGCAAATGCAAGCAAAAGTTGATTTGTTAGAAGACATAGGCAATGGCATTGTAAAAAGTATTGTGTTTGGCATTGTGGTAACTTGGATTGCGGTATTTGAAGGCTATGATTGTATACCAACTTCGGAAGGCGTTAGCAGAGCTACGACTCGTACAGTTGTCCATGCATCAATGGCCATTCTTGGATTAGATTTTATCTTAACCGCATTGATGTTTAATGCTGTTTAGAGAAATAAATAGCTGACTCGCCGAAAATAAGAGAAATAGTCTATAAAATAGAGGCCAAAGCTACTATTACACAGTTCTTAGAACTATTGCATCATTACAAAGTATTTTGGCACTTGATCCCAATAATGCTGATAACTAAAACATTTATTTTTGCGTTATTACACAAAGGAAGGTTGGTCGAACAGCGAGGATTTTACGTAAAATAATTATTATTTTTAAATAAGTTTCAAAGCTCTCTTTCCCAATCTATTGGTAAGTCTTCTAACATTTTTGGTAAAGTTTTGTCTAAATGAGTTTTAATTTCTTTAATCGCTTTTTGTGTGGCCTTATCTAATACTGCTTGAAAACGCTGTTCTATAATTTTTTCTATTTCTTGCTCTAAAGCTTTTTTCTGCATTTCAGACAAGGCAGTGGGTAATTCACCTAACTGCGGATTGAGAGCACCTTCTTCAATTACATCATCTAAAATAGGAAGGCTAAGTTTACCTGTCTTACGTTTATCGCTCATAGGAATCAACTTGAAAATGAATATGAGGAACATTTTATCGTTCCCAGAAAATTTTGGAAACGATAAAATAATGAAAAGAATTAATTCTCTTCATATTATAGCTAAATTAGCCTGCTGGACTTGCGGCTAAAATTTCAGGCGTGACCTGATCAGCATATTGTTTGAAGTTTTCAACAAACATACCTGCCACTTTTTTGGCTTGCGCATCGTATTCTGCTGGGTTTTTCCAGGTACTACGTGGATTTAATACGTCAGCAGGTACATTTGGACAAGATTGTGGAACTAAGAAACCGAAGTTGGGGTCTTTGGTGAATTCTACATTATCCAATGCACCATCTAAAGCTGCATTTAACATGGCACGGGTATGAGCGATTTTAAATCTTTCACCGACACCGTAAGGGCCCCCTGTCCAACCTGTGTTGATTAACCATACAGTGGAGTTGTATTTATCCAATTTTTGCCCAAGCAATTCTGCATAACGATGTGGATGCAAAGGCATAAATGGTGCACCATAACAGGTACTGAAGTTAGGCTGTGGCTCTGTCACACCTCTTTCTGTACCTGCAACTTTTGCAGTATAACCAGACAAGAAATGATACATGGCTTGTTCTTTGGTTAGTTTAGCAATAGGAGGCAAGACACCAAATGCATCAGCGGAAAGGAAAATCACATTTTTAGGTTGGCCACCCATGCCTTCTCGTGTTGCATTTGGCACATGAGAGATTGGATAAGAACCACGGGTGTTTTCAGTAAATGAATTATCAAACAAATCAACGCGACGGGTTTCTGCATCAATGGCAACATTTTCTAACACCGTGCCAAAACGACGAGTCGTTTCGTAAATTTCAGGTTCAGCTTCTTCAGATAAGTTAATCAACTTCGCATAACAGCCACCTTCAAAGTTGAAAATGCCATCATCACTCCAGCCGTGCTCGTCATCACCAATCAACACGCGAGATTTATCCGCAGACAACGTGGTTTTACCGGTGCCACTTAAACCAAAGAATAATGCAGTTTCACCGTTTGGCGCAATGTTAGCAGAACAATGCATAGGCAAAATATCTTTTTGCGGCATGAGATAGTTCATGATGCTGAAGATAGATTTTTTGGTCTCGCCAGCATAGCTGGTGCCACCAATTAAAATCAGGCGTTTTTCAAAATTTACAATAATAAAGGTTTCTGAGTCAGTGCCATCTGCTTTTGGTACAGCATGGAAACGAGGAGCATTAATAACAGTAAACTCAGGCACATGATTTGCTCGTTCTTCAGGTGTTGCCTCAATAAACATATTGCGTGCAAACAAATTATGCCAAGCATATTGGTTAATGATACGAATAGGTAAACGGTGTTTGGGATCAGCGCCAACAAAACAGTCTTGTACATAAACATCCTGCGTTTGTAACTGCAAAGCCATGCGTTTATGCAATTTATCAAATTTTTCAGGAGCAATTGGACGGTTAATCTTACCCCAGCAAATTTTATCTTTGGTTGTGGACTCTTCAACCACAAATTTGTCATTGGCAGAACGACCCGTGTGATGACCTGTGCGGACAACAATAGGGCCTAAATGAGCAACAATGCCCTCACGTCGAGCAACAATTTGCTCGTATAATTGAGCAGTTGTTAGGTTCCAATAAGTGTCGTTTAAGTTGACTAATCCATGGTTTTCTAAACCGTAGCTACTATGATGACTTACGTGACCATCGTCTCGCATATCGTTCTCCGTTGCAGTTGTTAATAAAAATGAATATATAAAATGAAATTGTTTTGATCGCTCCCAATCCTTAAATTATGATTTTTTATTTAATAATACAGTTTTACCAACTGTAGCAAAGGAACTTTAATTTTTAAAATATTTAGATATGTATTGGCTAAACTTTTAAATTATACTATTATTTACTATTATTTACATGCTAAAAAACTTAAATTAAATTCAAGTTTTAAAAAAATATGCCTTTATTTATTAAACAACAAGGGCAAGGTAAACCTTTAATTTTATTACATGGTTGGGGGTTTAACAGCGAAATTTGGCATGACACTGCCAAAGAATTAGCCCATTATTGGACAGTATACCAAATTGATTTGCCAGGACATGGTAAAAGCGTTTTTGTACCCTATGAGCTCGAAGAGTTAACCCAATACCTCGCTGAAAAACTGCCTAAAAATGCCATTTGGTGTGGCTGGTCGCTTGGTGGGTTGATTTCAATAGCAATGGGGATTTATCAACCTGCCCATGTACGTGCGCTTATGTTGGCCAGCAGCTCACCACGTTTTACGATAGCAGATGACTGGCCTCATGCTCTTGCACCTAAAGCACTACAACAATCCGCTTCACAACTTCAACAAGATGTTGGCACAACTTTACAACGTTTTTTAGCCTTGCAAGTCAGAGGTAGTAATACAGCAATAGAGCAATTGCGCACGTTGCGACAATTGTTGAAAACCGCCGGCTATCCACAGTTGCAAGCATTGCAAGCGGGCTTGAAGTTGTTACAGACTACTGATTTACGTTCACAACTCCATGCGATCAATTGCCCTGCACAACTGTGCTTAGGGGAAAAAGATTTAATTGTACCAATGCATGTTGGCATTGACTGTCAGAAATGGTGGCCAAACTTACGCTATGTATGTATTGCCTCCGCCGCACATTTACCTTTTTTATCTCACCCACGCCAATTTATGGAAGCTATCGTTGAATTTGCAGAAGAAGCAACTTTATTTTAAATATCTGATAGTAAGCAAACTAATTTCTGATTTTTTTCCTCCTCTTTTATTAGACTTATTGCGAAATAAGGTATTGAAAAAATGGGGAGAAAAGTTAAACTAGTGGTTATAGAAACTAAACAGGTTCTAAGGAAATAGAGGAACTACGAAAAACTGAAAGTTTTATCAAATGAAAGGTTTAAACGCTATTTAGGGGTAAGTAAAGAACTATTTGAAGAGATGGTGAATGTGTAGACCTCGAAC
>JADGDF010000110.1 GCA_016745055.1 Thiotrichaceae bacterium
TACGTACAATACTGCACAAAAGATTTCATAAAGCTCCACTTTCCTTGGACTAGTGCGTTTGCGGGCTCTTTCCAGAAGGGGTTGGATTTGTTCAAATTGCTTGCCACTTAGGTCGCTGGGGTATGTTTTTCTCATTGTTCCATTATCTGATAGACTTTTGACTTTTTCAATGACTTTAAACAGGTTCTAAGTAGCAAAATCTAGTGATGATTCGCATAGGGAAAGTTCAGATTTAAATAGCAATTCAATATCAGCGGGTAATCTTGAACTGCTTTCAAACTCCCAACCATTATCACCAAGAACACGGTTTACATCTTTTGGAATTAAAAAGCCTGCAGAATATTTTTCCATCATAGCAATGACTCCGCTATTTCTCTAAGAAAGTTGATTTGCCTGTTTCTATAATGAAATCATAGAATTACAAGCTTTCTACAGACAATTTTTTATTTAAATTGAAATAATATTGGAAGCAGTATCACAATGAAAACAGACCACGCTGAATATATCGGTAGGTAACTGGCTATTGTCTGTTTTAATTTTTCAGGATTGGTTGTTGTTTTCAATTGTTTAATGTATTCCACAAGAATCAAAATAAGATGTACAAACATAAGAATATTTGCGCCAGTCACAACAAGCCGATTTGGAGTCATACCATATTCTGTCAAGCGAAATAATATTGCAGAAAGAGCAATCATATTGATTATGAGTGTGACTGAAACTAGAGCAACATTCACAAAGTCTGAAAATTTGGATTCTGAAACAAAATCTTTCCCAGAAATAGAAAACACAGTAATGCCCCAAACTAAAATTAATAGCCCATTGAATGTAATTAGAAAGTCTCTATCCAAATAAGGATTTTTTGCAGCATAAAACATAGCTAATAAGTAAATTGTGATTGTTATGAGAAATAATGGAGCAAATATATTCGCTATCAATGTTGCTAGTCGACTTTCTCTATTTAAAATAGTGTCATATAAATAAGTTGCCACAATGGGTGAGGCCACCAACCCTAAAACAACGACATTATTCATGTAAAATTTTTCTATAGAAGGCCCAATTAACTCGAACAGAGCCAACGTCAATGCTGTCAGAATCATACCTCCAATCAGTATGAGCGTTGTATAAATAACAACTTCGCCTATATAGCGAATATATTGCAACCTTGCATCAGAAGTTTTCCATTCGTTTGACATATAGGACAAAGCCAATAATGAACTTAAAACGAATGGCATATGAATTTGTGACATGATGATGGAGGCTGATTTTGGTTCATCCGGCATAAAAAACATGACAATAACACAAAGAGTTATAGCACTGAGAATAAATTGTTTGTAACGAATCGGGATGGTGTCGTTATTAAATAGAAAATAAGTAATAAGCGCGCTGAAAATGGTTAAAGGTACAAAACGAGGATAAAACCAATCCTGTGAAATTGGAAAATAATCAGGCAGTTTGACAAGAAACCAGGATAATAAAGAAACAATGATAACCCATACAAGCTTTTCATTATTTGCTGGATTGGCTGGGCGTGTTACCGTTGAATAAGTTAAACGTACATTCCAAACTTTTAATGTTTCTGACTCGGGGAACTCACGCAGCTCGTCGGATAACCAAGAGTGGAACTGCTTTGGATCTGTATGATAGAGCTTTTCTAATTCTATTGGATCACCAATAAAATCCAATATTTCATTGTTACTCATACTAAATACCTCTTGCAATGATTGAAATAGTTTTTCCTTGCTTCCACGCCAGAGAGGCACTACCATTAAGTTAAGGTTTTTTTCAGTTTGGAGTGCAAGATTTATCTTGCGTGTGCAAACAAATGTTTGCACTCCTATTCCTTTGCAAATGTTATGAACGGGGTTACAAACCCCTTACATGGCCTAAGCATTTCAAATTTTGAGCTTTAAATAATTAGAGCTGGGCCATAATTTCATCTGAAATATCTGCATTAGAATATATTTGTTGCACATCATCTGAATCTTCCAACGCATCCAATAAGCGTAGCATTTTACCTGCTGTATCTAAATCTACCGAAGAATTAGTTGTCGCTCGCATGGTGACTTCAGCCTGTTCTGTTTGTAAACCAGCTTTTGCCATTGCATCTTTCACAGTGAGGAAATCATCAGGTTCAGTGAGTACATCAATGGAACCATCATCATTGGTAATCACATCTTGGGCGCCTGCATCCAAAGCGACTTCCATAATTTGGTCTTCATTCATCTCTTTTGGGTAACTTAGTTGACCTACTTTTTGGAATAAATAAGCAACCGAGCCATCAGTCCCTAAATTACCACCATGCTTAGTAAAAGCGTGACGCACGTCAGAGACAGTACGATTGCGGTTATCTGTCATACAGTCTACCATTATGGCGACGCCACCGGGTCCGTAACCTTCATAACGCACTTCTTCAAAGTTATCACCATCTTGAGCACCTGAACCACGTTTAATAGCTCTTTCGACAGTGTCTTTATTCATATTATTAGCAAAAGCCTTATCCATTGCTGCACGTAAACGTGGATTACTGGCAGGATCAGGATCGCCTAATTTTGCAGAAACGGTAATTTCTCGAATGAGTTTAGTAAATAATTTACCGCGTTTGGCATCTTGTGCTCCTTTGCGGTGTTGAATATTTGCCCACTTACTATGTCCAGCCATAATACTCCAATACTGTTTAACGTTTATCTGGAAAAATATTTTAGTATCTCAATAAAATGATGCAGTGTAACACAGTAAAATAATGTGTCTGTTGATCGCTCAATTGGCTAACGCCAAAAAATTCCAATAGATCAACGCCTCCCACCATGGTTTTAATTAAAAATAGAATAAAGCTGATTAATAAAAGAGTAACAATAACCACTAGCATAATGGGTATCGCGCCATCATTGGCACTATTTTTAGCAGGAGTGGCGATGCCACAATAAGGGCAAATTTTATCATTTAGGTAGACTAATTTTCCACATTTGGGATTTTTGCAGACAAAATTCATTTTTGGTGAAATAGTGTTGAGGATATTACATTAAGTTTAAGCATATATCTTACCATTTAATTTATTTATTTGTGCATACGATAAAAACATTTTTAGTGAACTGGCAATTTACTATAAACATTCATAAACTTAAAAATACAATTTAATATTTAATAAATATGGAAAGGTTTGAAAAAATAAAATAATTATGCTGAGATGGTGAAAAATAATTAACAAGCCCTTATTATGAATTTGTATATTATGCAGTATAATGATTTTCTAAGTTTTTTGGAACTTTTAAGGAGTTTTTATGCCTGGTGAACTAGACAAAACGGCAATTATGGCATCCTCCACTGAGGATCAGTCAATGGTAACTACTAAGAGTGATTATTCATCCCCAAATTCATTAGACGATCAATTGCGTGCTGCTGAAATGAGCTTACAAGGGGATGAAGCTAGTTTATTGGAAGCTATGCCCATTTCCGACACTGTAAATGCAAGTATTGGCAATATTGATAAAATTCGTGACATTCTGTTCGGCACGAATATGCGAGATTATGAAAAACGTTTTAAACGCTTTGAAGACCGGCTTTCTAAAGCAAGATCAGCATTGCGAGAAGAGTTATTACAACGTATCAAAGCTGTTGAAGATATGGTGGTCAGTGAAACAGAACAATTGACTGAAAAGGTAAAACTTGACCGTCAAGAACGTTATGAATCTCATCAAGATGTGATTCACGAACTGAAAACTTTAAAAAATGAGCTAAACAACAGAATCAGTCAAGTTGACGACCAAATTTCAAAAGATATAAAGCAAATGCGTCAACAACATCATACTAAAATTCAAGAGTTGACAACGCAATTGCGGCAACAAAGTGAGTCCGTTATGGCATTACTCAAGCAAGAAGTTCAACAGCTCAATGAAGAAAAAGTGGGTCGTTCCGATTTAGCATCCTTCTTTACTGAATTTGCTTTGCGTTTGAACAAAGATTTTAATGCGCCTGTAACCAATGAAATTGACTACGATTAGTCCACCACTTTATGTAACAAGAAAGTAGACTAAGTTAGCAGTCCACTTGGCAACCTCTTTAAATTATTGTCGAGTTATGCTTCCTCGTGCAATTTAGTAAACCTATTATATTAAGTGGTTTTATGAGCGACAAATCTACTGGGCTACCTCAGCTTGATGATGCAGAAATTGAGAGAAAGCGCGAAGATTATACCCAATTACGTGCACTATTAGTTTCTTCAGAAACTGAGCGCTTACAGCGGCTAGAAAATCGGCTGACAGACGTGCATCAACGTAGTCGAGATGTGGCCGAAGCCTTACCTTTAGCGGTTGCAGATATCACTCATCAAGCGGAGCTTACCTCATCGTTGCAAACTCCGGTTGAACATTGCATTAAAACGTCTCTTAAACAAAATCCTCAGTCTTTTGCCAAAGCGATTATGCCAGTGCTAGCCCCTTCTTTGCGTAAAACCATTGCGGATGCTTTTAAATCCATCCGTGAATTTTCCAATGAATTACAATCGCGATTAGATACCTTAGAAAATGGGGTTGATGATTTAAAACAAGGTCAGATCAGTGAATTGCTCAAGCGCTTAAGCTATATTGAAAAAAATATGGCTTATTTAACTGATTTAGAAGGGCGTTTAAATGAATTAGAAGCAGAGAAATTAACCCAACTTGTTCAGCAATTAGAAGAATTGGAAGAAAAACAGATTTATCCTCTAATTGATAAATTCAAACACCATGATCACATTATTTCCCAATTTAAAGGGGTAAGCCAACAAGTCGCTCAATTGAGACAGTTACAAAGTTTTTTAACTGACCCACAAAACCGCATTGATGACATGGCTAAACTTTTACCCCAAGTTTTACGCCAAGCAGTAGATTCTCAAAGAGTGGCCAAAAAATCAGATGGCATTGGCGAAGATGAGTTGGTTAATGCACTACGTGCACCTGTTGAGCAATGCATCAAAGACTCTATTGAACATGATGCCCATAGTTTTGCCAATGCGTTATTTCCCGTCATGGGACCTTCAATTCGTAAGTCAATTAATGAAGCTTTCAAGTCTCTATTGCAATCAATTAATAAAACATTGGAACAAAGTTTATCTTTTCGTGGTTTGACTTGGCGGATGGAAGCCCTTAAAACTGGACGGTCTTTTTCTGACATTGTGTTGCAAAAAACCTTCGTTTATCGAATAGAGCAGATTTTTTTAATCCATAAAGAAACTGGTTTGTTAATTCAACATATAAACCAAGATGGCATTGATATTGGTGATAATGATGCCATTTCAGCTATGTTAACTGCCATTCAAGATTTTATCCGAGATTCTTTTTCCGCAAATAAAACCGAGGAATTGGAAAGTGCGGAAGTTGGTGATTATACCGTTTGGTTAGATCGTTCACCCCATGTTGTGTTAGCTTGTGTTGTAAGAGGTTCAGCCCCTTATTCTTTTAGACAAACCATGCGTAGCATTTTGGAAAAAGTCGAAGCGCGGTATGGGAGGCAACTCACTCATTTTTCAGGTGAAAGTGAACAATTTGAACCCGCAAAATCCTTACTAGAAAAAGCATTAGAAGCAGAGAAAAAGGATAAATTTAAAGAAAATCGTCTTTTTTCCCCGATGTCACTGCTAATTTTTGGCGCAATTGGTTTTTTGCTCATTAGTTGGATCTATCAAGCTTGGGTATATAATCATCAAATTAAACTGTACGTGAAAACTGTGGAGGAAACTCCAGGCATTGTTTTGATTTCTGCTAAAGAAGAAAAAGGACGGTTAGTTTTACGGGGTTTACGCGATCCTTTAAGTGATGATCCACAAAAATTAGCCCAAGAAATGGGTGTCCACAATGAAATTGTTTCTGATTGGACACCTTACCAAAGCTTAGTGCCAATATTTGTTGCTGAACGCTTAAAAAGAGTCTTGAAACCGCCCGACACAGTGCAAATTGAGGTAGCTAATGATCATTTAACTGTAAAAGGTTATGCTGAGTGGGGTTGGATTGAAAAATTTAAAGAATACGTCAACTTTATGGCTGGTTTATCAGAAATTGTCTCTGACCAGCTAGTGGATAGTAACGCATTTTGGACGAAAACAGAGGTCGAATTTCAACGATACGTGAAAGCATTAGCAAGTACTGTCGGTATCGTTGTTATTTCAACAGATATTGAGGAAGACAAACGTATTATTACTGGGTTACGTGATCCGCTTGCTGATGCGCCCAGTGAAATTGCCAAACGTATCCACCTCAGTCATGAAGTGCGCGAACATTTAGTCATGCGTTGGCGATCTTACCAGGATTTAATACCGCAATTTATAGAAAAACGGGCGCAACATCGTTTAAAACCACCTGAAACGATTAAACTAAAAGTACAAGAGTCTACCTTGTATTTAAGTGGTTATGCACCTAAAGCTTGGATTGATAAAGCATTAGCTGCTGCAACTTCGATTAATGGTATCCAATCTGTTCATCACAAGCATTTGCAAACGACAGATAATTATTTATTAAATCATGCTCAACAAAATTTAACCCCTGTTGAAACAGTTATTTTAGATGTTAATGATACTGTTATTAAAGTAGCAGGTTATGGCAACACAAAAGAAATTGCTGCATTAAAACAAAAATTGGATATCTTAGAAGGTTTTGACCAAATTGACATAGCTAATTTGGTGGATATAGAGCAAACCACTGAAACTATTAAAAACACTACTATTCGCTTTGAAGATGATGATGATTTGGCAACTACTCAAAATGCAGCATTAAACACTTTAACTCAAGCAATCAAACGACTATTATCCGTGCGACAAGATGTTCAACTACAAATCACAGGCTATACGGATGGTGTAGGTACACAGGTCTACAATAAATACTTAAGCCAGCAACGAGGTAAAGCCATGTACAATTGGCTAGTAAAACGAGGTATTGATGCGCAATATCTGCGTATAACACTTCCTCCAAAGATTCGATTTGGAGAAAAGAAACCTGATTTTGATGAACGGCGCGTCAAAATTACAATCATACAACGATAGGAATAATAAAATTATATGTTACAAAAGAAAATTTGTATGATTGGTGACTTTGCAGTAGGAAAAACTAGTTTAGTTGCTCGTTTCGTGACAGAAGGATTTTCTGACAAGTATATGACAACCGTTGGTGTCAAAATAGATACAAAAATAGTGACGTTAACAGGTGGCCAGGAAGTCAAACTTATTTTATGGGATATTGCGGGTAATGATGCACTAACAACAGCAGCCACTTCTTATTTGCGAGGTGCTGCAGGTTATTTATTAGTGGTTGATGGCACGAGACGACCTACTTGGGAAAGTGCTTTGCAACTTCAAAAAGCGGTTATGGCAGCCATTGGTGAAAAACCATTTATTTTTTTATTAAATAAATCAGATTTATCTGAGCAATGGGAAATTACCAAAAGTATGGTTAACGAACAACTTGCTCAAGGTCATACCATCATTCACACCAGTGCTAAGATGGGTAAAGGCGTAGAACAAGCTTTTGAAGAACTGGCAGAAAAAATGCTAGTTAGTTAAAAATGGTTTGGCCAGTGATAATTATTTTTACGTACTCACCGATTTAATCCAAGCAAAACCATTATCATACTTTACTCAAGCATCAGGAGAAATCACATGGCAGCAATTCCTTCAAGCGTCGTCAAGTATGTGCGCACTTTGTGGATGTCTGAGATGGTTATTACCTATTTATTTGTTAACTCAGACGGGAATTTACAAGAATGGGGAGGGCATCCTCGTTATTATGGATTGTCTAATTTAACTGCTGGTCAACCTGTCACTGAACAAATTTTCTTTTTGGAAGGTTTATTACCTGCCAATCATACCGAAGTTTTGCAATTTATGAATATGGGGGGAAGTACGGCCCATGTGCATATTCTTCCTTGCCATCATGGGACTTGGATACTGCTGCTAGATGCGACTGTGGAGCATGAGAGACAACAACAAATTCAACAACAAGTTAATGAATTAAGTTTGTTAAATTACCGACAAACTCAATTATTAAATCAGATAGAAGAAGCACGTCAAGGTTTACTTGAAGAAAAGCAACATTTGGAAGAAATTATCGAAGTCAAAAGTCGTTTAATTGCTTCATTATCGCATGAATTACGTACGCCGCTCTCTTCTATCATAGGTTACACTGACTTGTTGGATAAAGCTAAACAGGAAGACGAAAAAACAACCAATTATTTAACCACTGTTAAGAATAATGCTTCTTATTTATTAGGATTAATAGATAACATTTTAGACCAAGCAAGGTTGGAAGCGGGGAAAGTAGAACTACAACCAAGCCATTGTGATGTTAAACAACTACTAAATGATTTAAAAGCCCTTTTTTTTCCAGCAGCCCAAGATAAAAAATTAGAACTTGAATTTACCTTACAAAGAAATATACCCAGTAAGATTATGGTAGACAGTTTGCGGCTACGACAAATATTAATTAATTTAGTAAGTAATGGTATAAAATTTACGCAGGTTGGACAAATTAAGCTAGAGTTAGCTTGGGAAAAAGACAAATTAATTTTCCTGGTACAGGACACAGGCCCAGGTATTTCACCTGAAGCACAAGAAAAAGTATTTATCCCTTTCCATAGAGAGGCAGAAACAAAACATATTCAAGGTACGGGACTTGGCCTGACCATCAGTTACCAACTAGTTAATCTTATGGGGGGAGAACTCAAGGTAGTAGAATCGTCTCCTAGTGGCACTACCTTCAGTGGATTTGTGGTTGCTCCAGAAGTTTACCATCAAGGTATTGTAGCGCTGACCCAAGAAGGTAACATTATTCCGCAAATCTCTGTCGACGCTAAAATTTTGGTAGTGGATGATAATAGTGTGATCCGTATGCTAACTGAAATCTACTTAAAAACAGGTGGCTATACTGTTATCACCGCTTGTAGTGGTGAAGAAGGAATAGAAATTGCCATAAAAGAACAACCAAATTTAGTACTAATGGATTTATTAATGCCTGACATGGATGGTTATATTGCAGTGCAACGTTTGAGAGAACAACAATTTATCGAACCCATTATTGCCCTGTCAGCATCAAATTTTGATAGCGATTACGAATATGCATTGAATGTGGGTTGTAATGGTTATTTAACTAAACCTGTCGATGCAACAAAACTTTTGGAAAAAGTTGCGCTGATTTTGAAAGGCTAATTTAATGTTATATTGCTGAAATTACTAAATAACGTAGGTAATTGTTGTTGTACTTTACTGTTTTTTTAGGGTAGAAAGATCGCTGCGAATGCGACAAAAAAACGTTAGTACCAAGAAGTTATCCATAACACACTTGCGTGATAACAAACTGTGGATGATATTCTACATAGAATAGATAAATTTTAACTCTAAAAATGGGTAAAGCCGATGATCAAAATAAGTCCATAGGTAGGAAGCGTAACCCTCACAAGGGTAGCACGCTTCCCATTTATTTATCCATTTTTTAAATGAATATTACCTTGAAAGTTGTGCTAGAAAAATGATAAAACACAGTTTCACAGACAAAAAACTTAAACCGCTTTACGAAAATGCAAGATGCCCCAGGCAAGATAATTATTCTTGCCAGCATCAATCCAATGCTGCAAACCAATTTTCATGCGATCCACATATTCTTGTGTGCAAACTTTGACAAGTTCACTTTCGCGAGACTGAATTTCTGCAAGCACATGGCTATAATGATTCACTAACTGATGAGGCATTGAAACAATATCAAGTTTTATGAAGCCTAATTTTTCCAACTGTTGTTGGTAAAAACTAATGGAACCAAGCGTTTCTAAATGAATGCGATCTAGGACAGGTTGCAAGACACCTGCAGGACAATCATCACTTTGCATGGGATCAGTAAAAATGAATTCTCCACCTGGTTTTAAGACTCGCTCAACTTCTTGCAATACTTTATCTCGTTGTCCACTATGCAAAATAGCATCTTGGGAAACAATGACATCATATTGATTTGCTTCAGCAGGAATGGCTTCAAAATTACCATCAATGACATTGATTTTGTCAGTTAAGCTTTGTTCTTGATTCAAATGGCGGTTACGCTCATTTTGAATTTCGCTAAGATTTAAACAATCAGCATAACATCCCGTTGTTTTAACGAGATAACGAGCGGTACCACCATAGCCTGCACCAATATCTAAAACTTTCTTACTACTGTCCAGATTCAACATGGAAGCTAATTTCACCACGGTATGGTGGCTAGCATCAAAAATAATATCGCCTACTTCCTTTTCATATAAGCCCACATGGATGTCTTCCCCACCCCAAATTGTGGCATAAAAATTATCTGCATCATCACTGTTATAGTAAGTTCGGGCAGTTTCGACTGCCTCTGAATATTCAGTCATTCAAATATTTCCTTTTCATTTAACTTCAATGTATTCCTTTTCCGCAACATGGACAAAGAAATCAGGATCATCATGATGGTAGGTTTCTTGAAAATCTCCATAAGTTTTTATACGTTGAAACCCAACTTCTTTCATCAAATTACGTGTATAATTTTTACGTAATGGAAACATATTAAGGTGAAATTCAGATTTATCTGGAAATTGATAACAAAAACGGGCTAGGCCTTCATCAATATGTTCAGGTTCAGCCTTAACATTATCGCCACAATAATAAAAAGTATGTTTAGAAGAAAAACCATCGTCCAACATAGAGTCATAATTACGTTGGTCTAAAATTAATATACCATCATGACGTAAGGTCGCATAAAATTCAGCCAGAGCTTTTCGTCGGTCACGTTCTGAGAAAAGGTGGGTAAATGAATTACCTAAACAAATAACAGCATCAAACTTATCATGAATATCTTGATTTAACCATCGCCAATCTGCTTGCACAGTACGTAAAATAATCCCTCTTTTATGTGCATTTTCAAATGCTTTGGCTAGCATCTCAGGGCTACCATCAGCACTGACAACATCAAAACCTGCTTTACGTAGGCGAACAGAGTGAAAACCAGTACCGGTTGCCACATCTAATATTTTTTTAGCCCCTCTTTCTCGCAAGGTTTCGATAAAAAAATCACCTTCGCTGTCAGCACGTGCATCCCAATCAATGAGTTCATCCCAACGATCAACAAAACTTGTAACATATTCTGATTGATATTGATCAGTTTCACGCACTTCTATTGGATTATTGCCATAGTCTTGCTGATCTTGAAAAGTTGTCATTGTCATAACGTTAAACCTCTCAGCTTTTCTTGATTGCGTTTAACACAGCACGCTAAATTAACGACACTTAAAAAAGTGTTAAACAGGGTTTAAAGATGTAAGATACATTGCTGTATCTAAAGAAATTTCACATTTAATATATAATGTAAAAATTGACATCACTCATGTAGAAGAGTGAAAAATGAGAATGTTGTTACTGTAGATTTTAAACAATAAAATCGACGGTCTCGTAAACCGTTGTATATTGTAAACAATATTTGTTATAAAGACAAATGAGCGCTTTAATGTGGATGTAATGATAAAGTGCATTTTTATCATAAATAGCATTAATTCAAGTATGGTTCAAAAGTTTTCAATAAGAACAAAGACAATAAATATTTGAATTATTTTTTAAATATAAAAAACTAAAAGAACACTATAGATATTAAAGTAACTTTCAATAATTTTTATTTAAAGCCAATATCTTAATTAAATATTTTTCCTCTTTTTGTCTCATGCTAGACTGTTCACCATTATTTTTAGCTTTATAATCCAGCCAACATTGACTATTCAGCTTTAAACTAGCTTTCTTTCCCTCTATTTACTCTTCAGGCATCCTGATGTAAATATACTTTTTCCGTCAGTCCTAACTCAATTGGATCCAAACAACATCCAAAACATCAAGAAAGAATTCGCGAGCTTCAGATTTGTTTGGTTTTAGAAACGATAAAGATTAAATTTTATCACGCATTTCAGCCAACTCTAATGTGTACCCTCCTGATAAAATGGGAAAACGACACCATGACCTTGGATCAAGGTTTTCATCGTCCAGATGAAAACTAGGTGCATAACGCTCACGTTTCCACTGATTACGTGTCCACATATTAAAAAATCTCTCTACCCAATTTAATAGTTGGGATTCGTTGTACTCTTTATACTCGCTCCGCAATAAATGAAAAATTTCAAGGGGAGTTTGTCTGTCACGAATAGCTGCTTTTTCAATTGTATTTAGCAACGGATAAGGCATTAAATCTTCTTCATCGGTTTGGTGGGTATTAAGTGGGCGTAACTCTGCGGTTGGTGCTTGCTGATTAATCAAAGCCAATGCAGGAATGGGTTGTAAATCAACAGGACCTTCGGTTTCCAGCCATTTTAACCATTGCCGAATAAAAGCTTTATCAATGCCTGTTAATGGACTCAGTCCACCCGCCGTGTCACCATCCATCGTGGCATAACCCACTGCGGCCTCTGAACGATTACTGGTAGCCAATAATAAGGCATTTTTAATATTAGCAATTAACCAGACACTTGGCGCTCTGACTCGTGCTTGAATGTTTTGCAATGCTAAATCGTCTTTTTCCCAGTTTAAGGGACGTTTAATTGCGCTAGAAACAATTTCTGTGTAAGTTTTAACCAGCTTTTGAATTTTCAGTTCATAATATTCCGCGCCTAAAGTTTCAGCTAAGGTTGATGCAGCTTGTTGTGTAGTTATACTAGAATTTTCGGTAGCTTGATATACACAAGTCAATAATGTTTTCATTACATCGCTGGCAGTTAAATTGGGTAAACAAGGAATATTGAGTTTCTGACAAAATTTTTGAATGCCTAATTCCAAAATACCCAGTTCCACCATTAATCTAACCAAGCAAGCAATAGACGCCGAATCCGCTCCGCCACTGAGGGAAATTACGAATCCATGTGCCCGACTTTTTCGCAGGTAATCAAACAAGCCCAAGCTCACCGCACGGGTAAATTCTTCTTCCTTAATGCTTGGACTACATTCCCACGAAGGTAAGGTAGTTGAGATTGTGTGCGGATAAATGGTTGGATAGTCAAAAGGAAGCAAGATGCAATCTTCCAAATTGGGCATGGCATTGCTAGTGTAAGTTTGGGCCATGCGAGTTAAGTCAACATCAACTAATGCGCTGGTCAATTGCCAATCTGAAAAACTAAATCGTTTACTCACCGCAATAAGTTTCCCTCCACTGGCACATATCAAATCGCCATCGTAAATAATGCGCCCCGCTTCATTCCCCAACAAATTGGCATAAATGTAACTGACGCTGAATGCGCGCGAGCCTTCCAACACAAAGCGTTCTCTAATGATATGCTTGTCAAAGGCAAAATGACTCGCACTGGGATTGAGGATAACATCCACACCTTTTTGCGCGAGTTTAATGCCAGGACGATTAGCTACCCAAGCTTCTTCGCAAATTTCAAAGCCTAGGCGTACCTCGCCACAATTAAAGTAAATATCACCTAAAGGATAAGCGTTCTGTTCAATAGTAATTTCTGCTTGGATACCTGTTTGCCAAGGATGAAACCAACGTGATTCATAGTGAATGCCGTTATTTGCCAAATAACGTTTAGCCACAAAGCCAATAATTTTGCCATTGACCAATAAACAGACGGTGTTATAAATACGGTTTTGATAAGTAAGCGGTAAACCCACGGAAACAATTAGATTTTGAGTATGAGGTTCAATGTTTTTCAACGTTTGCAGTGAGCGGGCTAAAGTACTGGGTGCCAAAAATGTATCTTCACACCCATAGCCGCTAATACATAATTCAGGTAAGCAAAGAATGCTGATGTGCCGTGCTTGGGCTGCTTGAACTGCTTCAAGTATACGTCGTTGATTACTCTGCCAGTCTAACGGTGTTTGATTAAGGGAGGCTGCACCAATTCTAATGTATTTCATATAATTTGAGGATGGTCATATTCTAATTAGGTCTAATTTATTATAGTACTTATCGTTGATTACACCCAAAGTTCATCAAAAGTTGTGGCAGACAGTTTGTGGAAGATTCCCAAAATAAAAACAGAGAAACACTCATATGTGAAATTTTGATACTGTGAGTATAGGTTATAGTCACCGCCCCTCAAAAATCGGTTTCTGGAGCAGCAATAAGCTGAAAATTCTCGGCCAATAATGAGCGAAGTAATACCACATGCTCACAGGCTTGATTGAAGAATTCATCACAAGCCAACTTAAAACGGTCAAACGTCTCGTAGTAAGTACCGTAGAGTACATTTTTCTTAAAAAACTTCCAATAACGTTCTATCAGGTTTAGGTTAGGTGCATAAGGAGGGAGAAAAATGAGTTGAATACGGGAAGTTTGTAGGTATTCACTCACGATTTTAGCATGATAATAACGTGCGTTATCTGCGATAACGGGAATGTTTTGGACATTAAGATGCTTTGCTTCGATTTGCTTGAATAAAGCGATTGTAGAATCCGCATTAATCGTATCATCATAACGAATAACAGGTTCCAGCGTGCTGATATTCATCGCTCCATTGATATTGAGACGGCGACGACCT
Source organism: Thiotrichaceae bacterium (assembly GCA_016745055.1). Taxonomy (GTDB): domain Bacteria; phylum Pseudomonadota; class Gammaproteobacteria; order Beggiatoales; family Beggiatoaceae; genus JADGDF01. The sequence goes on from JADGDF010000110.1 coordinate 14,479, forward strand.
GTATTGGTTTTAACAGCGTAATCTTGTCCGCGCTTTATCCAACCGTAATTCGCAATGGGGTTATGAAGAGGGTGGGTCGCATCCATGAAGTAACAGGGAGCCTCAGCAGGTTGCTGCTTTCTTAGCGCTTCATATTCAACTAAAAATTCTTTTTGAGCTTGTATAGCTGATGCGTAATAATATGTGATAATAGATAGATGACTAACCCACTTAAATTTCGTGAAAAAGTATTTGCCACCAAAGAGAAGTACAATCTGAGT
>JADGDF010000111.1 GCA_016745055.1 Thiotrichaceae bacterium
TGTGTACCTACTGCTAGATGCCGCTTGATACCAGGTACTTTCTTGCCTGCGTCATCACCTTTTTTCTCAGCACAATCAACATTCTTTACACTCTGTGAGCCAACTATCAACATACTTGGAGTGGCATTGCGTCCAAGGCTCTTTCGGGCCACGCCAACCTGTTTTTTTTAAGAGTTGTTCCAGTAAACTTGGTTTTCCTTCATCATTAGTTTTACTCCAAATCCTCCAGTAGTAATACACCAGTTGCCATTTAGGAAAACCTTCTGGTAGCATTCTCCACTGACAACCACTTTTGAGTACATACAATACTGCACAAAAGATTTCATAAAGTTCCACTTTCCTTGGACTAGTGCGTTTGCGGGCTCTTTCCAGAAGGGGTTGGATTTGTTCAAATTGTTTGCGACTTAGGTCGCTTGGGTATATTTTTCTCATTATTCCATTATCTGACAGACTTTTGACTTTTTCAATGACTTTAAACAGGTTCTTACAGCTTGAGAAAAACATTTTTCAAATACCTAAAAAAGCACCCAAAAGCGTTTTTTTGGTATTTGGTATATAGAGATTTTTGCACGACACGACGACAGCATAAAAAGCAAGAATACTTTGGATTAAGCTTAATTTAAGCGAATAGACACCGTAAATACAAATTTAGAGTCACAGGGAATAATGAAATGCCATTTTCCTCTATTTTAGTGATTTTATTCACCCGTTGAATGGATGTACCACGTTTGAGATTATAAGCGATGAATATTAACTCAAAACGAGTGCGATTACAGACTAGTTCCAAGTAACGAGCCTTAGTCATAGCATGGTAACATCCTGTTAGAAATTCAGGTGGTTATTAATAATCTCTGGTTAGCACCCTTGGCATCGGCAGCTGAATATTTACGTTGGAAGTCAGTTTGCGTAATTTCAGCGACTAAATAATACCTATTATCTTTAATATTAATATCACAACAGCAACTAAAGTAAGTACTGTAGAAGTTAAAACACTAATAATTTGCAGTGTAAATTTAAACTGTGCATCCTCAAATGCTTTTTTTTTCTTGGTCATTGAATTATTGGATGTAGGAGCAGCTAAGACAAGTGAATCTATTTTAGTCCCTAAGATTTCTTGACCAGCTAACCGTAAAATTTCACTTCGCCAATACAACATGCTCCGATTATTGGAAATTTTGGCGACTAGCAAATCATGCCAATACAAATAGCGCAGTAACTTATCTTGGTAAAGTTGAGAAAAAGGCGCCACTTGCTGAAACATCAACCAATCTTTGACACGAGTAATATGTTTTGGCTGATTGAGTATATCCATAAATGGCTTAAAAATTTGCCACATGGCTAAATTTTGTAGCAACATATGAGGATATCCTTGCCATACCAAATCAGGCTTTTGACAGTATAATTGTAAACAAGCTCGAAGTAATATAGGATGTCCACCACTCAGTTGTAGCAATTGCGTTGCGGCAGACTCAGAGATGTAATATTGTTGGCAGTAATATTGTTGAAATGTATGAGCCTCTTTTATGGTTAATTCTGGTATCATTTCGATTTCAGCTAAGCTAAGTAACGAATCTGTGCGCTGATTAAAAGTCAGTTCTGCGAGTTGTTCACTCCCACATAAAATAATATGTAGTTGAGCTCCAAATTCAATATATAAGTTATTTAATATCGAAATAAGCGCATTTCTTGTGGATACTGCACTGTGCTCAAAACGACCAATCAACAAAAAAAAGTTATGCTTTTGAATTTTTATTTTTTCCCGTAAACCATGTGCAAAATCACGACGTTTCCGAATGGTTACATTAAGATCACATTGATAAGCTAAATCTGCAAAGTAAGCAAATTCATCTTCTGTATAAGGCGGGAATAGCGTTAAACAAGCATAAGGAGAGTAACGTTGTTGTGCGTAATTAACGATGACATCAATGACTGTCGATTGCGTATGATAAGTTTGCGAAAGTAATAATAAGGGTGTGGGTGAAATTTGCTGAAAATGGCCAAATACATTTTCAATAAATACAGGTGAAACATAGATTTTTGGCACTTCTTGAGAAAAAGGAATAACATTGAGTTGACAACGCAACGTATTTTCTTCTGGTAACATGCCCTCTAAACCACAAATTAATTGATAAAAAGCTGTTTTGTAGTCTTGCTGCGCAAAATTGACTGTTTGAGTATGAGTAAGAAAGGGCAAGTCTGATAGAGAACCAAAAGTAATAGGCGCAAATTGAAAGCTTGGCTCATCCAACTTACGATTACACATTTTCTCGTATTCTATACGTACCCAACCTGAATCAATGGCATCATCTGTCGCAATTAAAATCGCCTTATCGCTGTGTTGAAATGCAAATTCTACTTGTTGTGGATAGTTATATCCTGGTGTTAAATCCCAACTAGCAAAAAAAACGGAATAACCGACCTCTTTTAAATTCTGCACAAGCATTTCAACCCAAGCATGACAAACAATACGGTGGCTAATAAAAATATCGTAATTTGTTTGATTCATGGATTAATGGTTTTTCAGTTAGGATGTCAGTGTCAAAAATTTAGAATAAAAGCCGATGGATAAAGCTTAATGCATGATATTACATTGCTAATATATGTATCATATCATATGCCATAGACAATAAAATAGACATGCTAGGTGCAAGATAATCGTGAACAAAATAGTTGTGATATATGCAAACGATCAACCCATTTTTTGATAAAATACTTAAAACAGCGAATCACGAAATATAATACTCTTCGCACGTTAAAACCAAAACTCTTCGTGCTGCATAGCACGTGGCAAGCAAAACCTATAACAACTACTGCCGACATGATTAGTCTTGAGTATAATTATTTTTCCATATACACATTATCTTCTTAAGATTAGACAAAAATAAATATTCATGAATATCCAATTTACCGTCCTACCTGGTGGGAAGTTACAGGGTTTACACCGTGTTCCAGGTGATAAATCTATCTCCCATCGAGCCATTATGTTAGGTGCCCTTGCAGATGGCACAACAGAAGTGACTGGCTTTTTAGAGGGTGAAGATACCTTAGCAACATTAGCTGCGTTTCAAGCAATGGGTGTTCCAATTGAAAAGTTGGCACCTGGTCATATAATTATTCAAGGGGTTGGGCTACAAGGTTTAAAACAGCCTTCAGTTCCTTTAAATTTAGGTAATTCTGGCACTTCCATGCGCTTGCTGGCAGGTTTAATGGCAGGGCAAGCTTTTTCAGTCGAAATAGTAGGGGATGCCTCTTTGTCAAAACGCCCAATGCAACGCGTCACTGAACCTTTAAGTCAAATGGGGGCTATCATAGAAACCAGCGGAACAGGAACGTCCCCGTTAAAAATCAAAGGTCATCAATCTTTACGCGGTATTAACTACGTGTTGCCAGTCGCCAGTGCACAAATTAAATCTTGTTTGTTGTTAGCTGGATTATACGCCCAAGGTGTAACTTGTGTAACTGAACCTGCTCCTACGCGGGATCACACGGAAAGAATGTTAACTGGCTTTGGTTACCCTGTAGAACGAGAAGAGGCCAAAGTGTGTATTAATGGGGGACATCACTTGCAGGCGACTGCCGTGGATGTACCTGCTGATATTTCCTCCGCAGCTTTTTTTATGGTGGGCGCAAGTATCGCCAATCAGGCTGATGTGATTTTACAACATGTAGGTATTAACCCAACGCGTACAGGTATTATTGATATTTTGCGTCAAATGGGTGCGGACATTACTTTATACAATTCTCGCACTGTCAGCGGCGAGCCAGTAGCCGATATTCAAGTACGTTCTGCTAACTTAAAAGGAATTACTATTCCTGAGCATTTAGTTCCTTTGGCGATTGACGAATTTCCTGCTATTTTTATTGTAGCTGCCTGTGCTCAAGGTAAAACTGTGCTCACTGGAGCAAAAGAATTACGGGTAAAAGAAAGTGATCGTATTCAAGTAATGGCAGATGGTTTACAAGCAGTTGGGATTCATTCTGAACCTTTACCTGATGGAATTATTATTCATGGTGGACAAATTCGTGGTGGAGAAGTTAACAGTCATGGGGATCATCGTATTGCAATGGCCTTTACAATGGCAGCACTGCGGGCACAAGAAAAAATCGTTATTCAAGACTGTGCCAACGTGGCGACTTCTTTTCCAAATTTTATTGGTTTGGTACAAGCAGCAGGTCTTCAAATTGAGGAAAATAGGTTATCAACTTAAATTTTACGGGTGAACAACTGTTCAATCCTATATCGTCGTCCTTGCAGACGTTTTGTGTTTCGTTTTAATTTATTGTTCATCTATTGATATTGCTGCTCAAACTAATCCGCAGGATAAAATTAAAATAGTTGAAATTTTTATAGTCAACCTATTTTAATTTTTCCTTGTCGCTAAATGTAGCAAAATCCGCTATTCAACCAAATCTGCTATACGCAGTAAATTAGCATCTGCATGCAACTTCTCGTTTCGCAAAGTTTGTGGGTCAATAAAAAAGCGTACCTTATTACCACTCACATAAAACTGAATCATACCTCCGCTAATGGCAAAGCTTTTCAAACTACTAATGGTTAGAATTGGTTGGTCTTTAACTTGTGCAAGTACCTGCTGTACATAACTTTTTTCTGATTTACTGATATATAATAGATGGCAATGATCCGTCTCTTCTCCCCGTCTTAAATAATCTATTATTCGAGGATGAGATTGACGATTTTTTCGATTATTATGTGTGCGCACTAAAATATCCAAAGCCTTACCAAAAGGGTTATCTCCTAATACACATAACCTTAAAGGATCATCTGAGTTGGAAAAAATACTTTTGGGCCACTGAATAAAAGCGGTAAAACCTTCTATATACCTAGCTTTAAGATGATATTCTTTAATTTTAGGTGGTGCAGCATAGACTTGGTTAAACCATTGTACACATAAAAACAAATAACATAATATTACTATGGTAAAATAACTCTTGAATCGCATTTGTTATTCCTTCTTTACTAGTTCAGTAGTACCCAACATCATTGCCTTAACGTAATAATGTAGTTCACTAGTGACGAGGTAAAATATGTTAATTTGAGGATATACTCACAACAAATCATATTGGTCCTTGTTAGGCGCGCACAATTTATCTTGCAAAACAAGATATTGAGCATCTGTTAAACTGAGTTAGTATGCTTTGAGTATAGTATGCTGTTAACTTAATTTGCATTGAAGGGCTTATTAAAATTGATACCTAAATTCTACAAAATAAAATCTGCCAGCACCGGGTAAATCGTTGGGTATATTTAAAATACCGTCAATATCTGGCCCAGGAGAAGGATAACGCACATCTGTATCAAATAGGTTACGTACACCAACAGCAAAATTGGTATTATCTGCACGCATGTCTTTGCGACGTAATATAAGATCGGCAGTAGTATAACCAGCTAAATCAGGGCGAGGATCATTGACTGCTCTTTTCCAACCATTGTTCCAATTCACTTGGGTATTGATATACCACTTTGAGCCAAACAGGTAATCTCCTCGCAAATAAGCAACTTGTTGAGGGGCATTATGTAAAGTGGCACCCGTTATTTTATCTTTAGAGTCTTGGTAGCTGTAATTGAAAAGTAAACTGGATTTATGACTAGTTTTCCAACGCATTTCAAGCTCGCCGCCGAAACCTTTCCAACGGGTTGAATTGGCATAACCAAAATTTTGTTCTCTTTCTGGTATCTCTATTATTTTATCTTTAATTTCATACTGAAATAGACTCAACGCTAAATTCAATTTATCTGTGGCAAGATAATCAAAAGCCAATTCCCAAGTTTCAATTTTTTCAGGTTTCAAGTTAGGATTGCCTAATGCAAGTGGGTTATTACGGTTATACAACTCCATAAATGAGGGTGCCCGAAATGCACGACCATAGAGTAATTTAGTCACCAAACCAATATAAGGCTCCCAAACCAACCCTAATCTGGGGTTAGCGGTATTACCAAAATCAGAATATTTATCATAACGTACCCCTACAGTCAATTCCCATGCAGGGTTAATAGTCCAAGTATCCTGTAAGATACCATACCAATCATTTCTACCAGCTTCAGGCATGGATTCAATAAAGGTATCAGTGGTGTCCACCAATTCTAGGGGAGAAATTTCCTCCCCTGTGAATGGGTTAATGCCAACATTTCTCCGGTCAATAGTTTTATACATATCATAATCAGCATAACCAATTCCAAGTTGAATTAAATGATTGTCCAGACCATGATAAATACCAGATAAAGTCATTTGGCTATGATGTTCAAACACTGCAAACTGACCAAGCATTCCAATAGGGTAATTTCCTCCGAATGCGCCAGGGGGAAAACCCATATAATTAGTTTCGTAGCCGAGGTGCAAATAACTTAATTGTGCATCTAATCCCCAATTATTGCTAAACGTTGGATTGATGTAGGAAATATCAGCGTTAAATCTTTCCTCAGATTGGGGTTCTCCAGGGTCTAATGACTGCATAATCCCAACAGCAGCGCCTTTATTATTTCCTTTGTGAACACCTGTCCGAAATCGCCAATGCTGTTTGGCAATATCCAACTGTGCATGATAAGTAGTGAGTTCAGACCCATATGGACCAGGAGCTAAAGAAGCATGTGTCCCAAAAATTTTATCCAAGGCAGTCTGTGCATCACTTTCTACAATGCGTTGATGCCCATCTGTATTACCAAAATCAATCATAGCTGCAATTTCAAATCCCTTCCATTCTCTGCCATGTACAACCCAAATATCTTGGGTATTATGATTACCTAATCGTATACCAGCTTCCGTGCCTTTTATATCTTGAGCTGTTTTAGTGATGATATTAATAACACCAGCAAAGGCATCAGCCCCATACAATGCTGATCCTGGACCACGAATGATTTCAATACGAGCAATGGTGCTTATTGGAATACTGCTCCAGCCATCAGCACCTTTACCGCCTGTCATCACATTATTGAGACGAATACCATTTATCAATATCAAAACTTCAGGATTATCCATCATCGTAGAAATACCACGAATTGTATAAACAGCAATATTAAAAAAATTATAAGATACCTGTATACCTGGCACTGTTTGCAACACTTCTTCCAAAGTCCTGGCACCCACCGCCTCAATATCTTGGGCGGTAATAATAGAGGTAATTGCTGGCGCTCGTTGAGTAGATTGTTTTACCCCACTGGCCACTTGGGTATGACGTTTTTTGACTAGGCCATCAAATATATCAAAAGTATCATCCAACGAAACTTTAATATCTTGCAAGGCCGTAAAATCTAGCGTTGCCAAATATTTCATGATTTGTTCATCTTCAGATAAATGCTCTGCTGCTATGACTGAAAAATTCCAAAGTAACATTGATATTCCCAAATAACCTGCTTGTCTTTGGTTCATACCCATTTTTCCTCATGATTTTGTTCATTCATTAACTAAATCTGCTATTCGCAATAGATTAGCATCTGGTTGGAGTTTCTCACGGCGTAGTGTTCGTAAATTAATGAAAAAACGTACTTTATTATTACGAATATAGAATTGAATCATGCCTCCGCTAATAGCAAAATTTTTCAGGCTGCTGATGGTCAGCACAGGGTTATTTTTGACTTGAGAAAGTATTTGTTGTACATCACTTTCTTCGGATTTGCTGATATACACCAAATGACAGCCAGTTATATCTTCACCTCGCTGTAAATAATTCACTGTTCGCCGATTAGATTGGCGAGTACTTCTCTCATTATGTTTATCGACAAGAATATCCAAAACTTTTCCAAAGGAATTATCTCCTAATATACATAACTTTAAGGAAGTATTTTTGTTAGCAAAAATATTGCTGGGCCACTGAATAAAATCAATAAAAGCATCGATATATCTAGCCTTAAGATGATATTCTTTCACTTTTTGTGGAGTAGCATGAACCCAATGTAACAAAAACATATAACACAATGTTCCTATAATAAAACAAGTGCTAACTTTCATTTTGTTTCCTCATTTTCAACACCATTTTTCAATATCGTTACAGGTGCTAAATAATGACGATGTTATCGGCTAGCCACTGAAACAATATATTATGTTCTTGGGACAAGATGCCAGCAACTCAATCTGTGTGCTTTATTGAAACTTATATCTAAATTCCACAAAATAGAATCTGCCCGCCCCTGGTAAATCATTGGGAATATTTAAAATTCCGTTCGTATCTGGCCCAGGAGAAGGATAACGCACATCTGTATCAAACAGGTTACGTACACCAACAGCAAAATTGGTATTGCCCGCACGAATATCTTTGCGACGTAATATAAGATCGACAGTAGTATAACCAGCTAAATCAGGGCGAGGATCGTCAATCACTCTTTTCCAACCGTTGTTCCAATTCACCTGAGTATTGATATACCACTTCAAGCCAAATAAGTAATCTCCTCGCAAATAAGCAGCTTGTTGAGGGGCATTATGCAAGGTAACGTTGGTTATCTTATCTTTAGAGTCTTGGTAACTGTAATTGAATAGTAAACTAGATTTATGACTAGTTTTCCAACGCATTTCAAATTCACCACCATTGCCTTTCCAACTGGTAGCATTAGCATAACCAAAATTTTGTTCTTTTTCAGGTACAGTTGTTATCTTGTCTCTAATTTTATACTGGAATAAGTTCAACGTTAAATTTAGTTTGTTTGTAGCACGATAATCAAAAGCTAATTCCCAAGTTGCAATTTTTTCAGGTTTTAAATTAGGATTGCCTATTGTAAAAAGATTATTTTGACTGTGTAATTCTATTAACGATGGTGCACGAAATGCGCGACCATAAAGTAATTTAATTACAAAAGCATTGTAAGGTTCCCAAACCGATCCAAAACGAGGATTAGCAGTATTACCAAAATCAGAATATTTATCATAACGAATACCAGCCGTTAGCTCCCACGTTGAGCTGATAGTCCAGGTATCTTGCATAATGCCATACCAATTATTCCTTGCTATTTCAGACATAGTTTCAGCAAAAGTATCGCTGACATTTACCAATTCAACTGGAGAAATCATTTCTCCAGTAAACGGATTGATACCATAATTTTTAACATCCATTGTTTTATACAAATCATAATTAGCATAACCTATCCCAAGTTGAATGAGATGATTATCCAAGCCACGATAAACGCTAGACACTGCCATTTGACTATGATTTTCAAAAAACGCAACCTGGTTAAGCATGCCAAGAGGGTAAGTTCCACCCATTGCACCAGGCGGAAAACCTAGGTAGTCTGCTTCATAACCTAAGCGTTGATAGTTCAATTGGGCTTCCATACTCCAGTTATCGCTGAAAGTGGGATTAGTATAAAGAAGATTGACATGAGCACCTTCTGCTCCATGGGGTTCTCCTGGATTAAGCGATTGCATAATACCCACACCCAAACCTCTATCATATTCTTTGTGGATAGCCGTACGAAAATGCCAATGTTGTTTAGCAATATCCATTTGAAGATGATAAGTTGTAAATTCAGAACCGTATGGCCCTGGGGCTAAGGAAGCTTGGGTACCAAAAGCTTGATCAAAAACAGTTTGAGCATCCTTTTCAACAGTACGTTGATGTCCATCTGTATTACTTAAGTCAACGATGGTTGAGATTTCAAAATCTTTCCACTCACTGCCATGTAAAATCCAGACATCTTGAGTATTATCGTTACCCAATCGCACGCCAATTTCAGTCCCCTCAATATTCTGTTTAGTTTTAGTAATAATATTAATTACGCCAGCAAAGGCATCAGCGCCATACAGTGCAGAACCAGGGCCACGAATGATTTCAATGCGAGCAATGGAATTTATTGAAGGATTGCTCCAGCCTTTAGTACCTGTCATCACATCATTTAAACGGATACCATCAATTAAAATTAATACTTCAGAATTATGAACGACTGTAGAAATACCGCGGATTGTATAAATAGGAATATTAATGAAATTATACGTAACTTGCAGTCCTGGCACTGTTTGTAAAACTTCTACTATCGTTCTGGCACCCATAGCTTCTATATCTTGTGCAGTAATCACAGAAGTAACTGCTGGAGTACGTTGTGTCGATTGTTTAACACCACTTGCAATTTCTGTATGACGTTTCTTGACTAATCCATCAAATACATCAAAAGTATCATCCAATGAGATTTCAACATCCTGTAAAGCAGCAAAATTCAATTTTGCCAGGTATTCCATCACTTTTTCATCTAATGATTCTGCTGCTAGTAATTCTACTACCCAAACTGAACTACTGAATAAAACTAAAGCATTTAAGAAAACTTTCCACATTTGATGCATATTCGTTTTTCCTATTATGGTTTAATCATTAACTAAAGTTTTTATTTTCAATAGGTTAGCATTTTATTATCACTTTGCGCAATGTGAAGTTTGAACATTTGAAAAAGGTATTTTGTTATTGCCAATAATTGATATTATTCTCCTAACCTTTCCTAAACTAGAAGAAGCTGCGAGTGGTAAAAGACTGGTGTGATGACCTTATTTAGAATTAGCTAGTACACCGTTAATAATTTCAATGCAGCTTATAAGTTACTAAAACGCTTAGGAAACTGTCATATAAGTCGGTGACAATTTATTGATATAATATTCTTACAAATTACTCTAGTATGATCTAAATAAAATATTTATATTAGTTATTCAAGGTAAATCTAAATAACTAAACATTACATTGAACCATTTTTGTACTGCAATGAAAACTAACCAATCATCCCCTATTTCAATTCAATATTTAAATCAAGTTGCATATATACCAATTTACCAGGCAATGCAAGAATTTACGGAAAATCGTCATGCTGAGACAGTGGATGAATTATGGATACTTGAACATTTTCCTGTTTATACTTTGGGCATGGCAGGTAAACTGGAGCATTTGTTAAATACTCAAAATATTCCTGTGATTAAAACAGATCGTGGCGGTCAGGTGACTTATCATGGACTAGGGCAATTGATTGTTTATATTTTAATCGACATTAAACGCAAACAATGGCCAATAAAACAATTAGTAAATTATTTAGAACAAGCAGTAATTAATTATTTAAACAGCTATGATTTATTTGCTGAGCGCCGCGAAAAGGCGCCTGGAGTTTATATTCACGGTCAAAAAATAGCTGCATTAGGCTTAAGGATAAAAAAAGGCTGTAGCTATCACGGGCTAAGTTTGAATGTCAACATCGAATTAGCCCCGTTTTCAGGGATTAATCCTTGTGGCTATGCAGGATTGGAAGTGACAAGATTGTGGGATTTTGGGGTAGAAAAAACAGTTGAACAGGTGAGTCGGGAATTTTTACCCTACTTACTAGAAATTTTACAACTTTCAGAGTTCCCGCTAATGCGGGAATAGCATTTTTAGCTATGTTTACTGTGGTCTACGTTGAAAACGATATAAAGCAAATTCTCCAAACAAATTTGGCAATAAGGTCATCATGAAACGCGTCCGATGATCAGGATCAACCACAGAGCGTTGTAATATTTCAAGCCCTTGCTCTTCACACAAGTTTTCAAAATCTCTCAAGGTACACAAATGAATATTTTCCGTTTCATACCATTGTCCAGGCAATGCAGGGGAAACTGGCATTTTACCTGAAAATCCAAGCGATAAACGACATCCCCAATGACCAAAATTGGGAAACGTGACAATCCCTTGTTTACCAACCCGCAACATTTCCATCAGCAAAAAATTAGGATGACCAATAGTTTGTAACGCTTGTGTCATTACTACGTAGTCAAATGCATTTTCATTAAAATCACATAAGCCTTTGTCCAAATCATTCAGGTCAAATTGGATAACATTAATGCCAGATTTAACACACTGGACAATATTATCTTCATTAATTTCTAAGCCATAACCGGTGACTTGTCTCGTATCACGTAAGTATGCCAACAATGTACCATCACCACAGCCCAAATCTAAAATATGTGAACCAGGTTCAATCCATTCACTAATTAAGGCTAAATCAGTTCGTAATGTCATGATTATCCCTTATACTTTAATGCGCTGCATATATGCATCGAAAACTTGACGATAGACCGGATTGGGAATTAAAAAAGCATCATGTCCATCATTTGCCCGAATTGCCATATAGGAAACATTTTTTTTCTGCGAAGTCAAAGCACGTACAATTTCTTCAGAGCGTGCAGGTGAAAAACGCCAATCACTGGTAAATGAAAGTACAAAGAAATCTGCTGTGACATGGGCCAACGCTTCCCCTAAATTGTGATCATGTTTATTGGCGGGATCAAAGTAATCTAATACTTTAGTCATGAGTAAGTAGGTATTAGCATCAAAACCGGAGCGTTCAGCAAAAGAGCGCCCTTGATAACGTAGATAACTTTCTATTTGGAACTCTGCTTCATCAAATCCGTAATTTAACTTACCTTCTTTCAATTCTCGGCCAAATTTTTTACGCATACCCACATCAGATAAATAGGTAATATGACCTAACATGCGTGCTAACATCAAGCCTCGATGGGGGATAACTCCTTTTTCATAAAAATGACCATCATGAAATTCAGGATCACGTAAAATGGCTTGACGTGCCACTTCATTAAATGCAATATTTTGTGCGGTTAATTTAGGTGCGGCAGCAATCACAATACAATGTCGCAAATCATCAGGATAATCAATTGACCATTGCAGGGCTTGCATCCCTCCCAAGCTGCCACCAATCACACCTGCCCATTTTTCAATCCCTAGGTATTGTCCCAATTTATGCTGAGTTTGAACCCAATCTCGTACCGTTACAATGGGAAAATTTGGTCCATAAGGTTTTTTTGTATCTGGGTTCATGGTATTTGGCCCAGTTGAACCACGGCATCCACCAATATTATGGGAACTGATGACAAAAAAACGATTGGTATCAATGGGCTTACCAGGGCCAATATAATTATTCCACCAACCTGGTTTGCGATCCTCCATATGATGATAACCAGCCGCGTGATGATCACCACTTAGCGCATGACAAATGAGTAAAGCATTACTTTTATCTGCATTTAAAGTACCGTAGGTTTCATAGGTAATATGATATTTGGGTAAAGTACGCCCACAATCTAATTTGATAGGTTCATCAAAGTAAGCAACTTCTGGTTTTACAATACCAACACTGTCTGGCGGAATTTCTTTAGGCATTTAGCTTCCCACATCTTTGACATGTCTATAAAAAAAGAATCAAAGTGCAGGCATATAAAGGCCAAGGCAACTTCGATTCAATTAAAAAATTACAGCTCTTTACGACGTTTGTTCATCATTTCATCAATAATAGGACGGAAAATAATCTGCATGGCAAATCCCATCTTGCCGCCTGGAATGACTAACGTATTAGGACGTGACATGAAAGAATCATGAATCATTGATAAAAGATAAGTGTAATCTTGGTCACGGTATTTATTAAAACGAATGACGACCAAACTTTCATCTGCAGTGGGGATATCACGCGCTACGAAAGGATTAGATGTATCGACCAAAGGCACCCGTTGGAAGTTAATATGGGTGTGAGAAAACTGTTGTGTTATGTAGTTCACATAATCAGGCATACGACGCAAAATTGTATGGGTAACCGCTTCAGCAGAATAACCACGTTCTGCAACATCACGACTAATTTTTTGAATCCATTCGAGATTTACGCTGGGTACAACACCAATCAGTAAATCAACCCATTGTCCTGCATTAACCCCTTTTTCTTTATGGATGACACCGCCATGTAAACCTTCGTAAAAAAGGAGGTCGGTATCATGAGGTAAATCTTCCCAAGGCGTAAATGTGCCAGGTTTTTGATTAAAAGCCATACCTTCTTCTTCGTTATGTAAATAATAACGCCTTTGGCCTGAACCATCCTGCGCATATTTACGGAACAAAACTTCCAATTCTTCAAAAAGATTAGCTTCAGGGCCAAAATGGCTAATATCTTTTCCTTCAGCCTCAGCGGCAAGTACAGCATTTTTCATTTCTTCGCGATCATAGCGATGAAAACTATCACCTTCGATCACGGCCGCTTGAATTTTCAGGCGACGAAAAATATCTTCAAATGCTTTTTTAACTGTGGTTGTTCCGGCACCTGAAGAACCTGTCACAGCAATAATAGGATGTCTAACTGACATAGTTCCTCCTATCCTTACTTGGTATGAAAAAGTGAATAATGATAAAACAAATAGCGAGTAAACAGTATATTGTAGTAATGATTTCAATAATATGGAAGAGTGGTCTTGTCTACTTCATTAAAAATGTAAGGAAAGTTAAGGGGACTAAACTTAAAATTACAAATTAAAACAAGGATATATTTGTCATCAAGCCAATTATATTTTAAATAACTTTTTTCTTTAATAAGTGAAATATGCTAAGAGTTTTAATAAATTAACGCGATGCTCGACTTAATATTAGACTTATTGCGAAATAAGGTATTGAAAAAATGGGGAGAAAAGTTAAACTAGTGGTTATAGGAACTAAACAAGTCCATAAGGAAACAATATGAATTACGAAAAACTGAAAGTTTTATCAAATGAAAGGTTTAAACGCTATTTAGGAGTAAGTAAAGAACTATTTGAAGAGATGGTGGATGTGTAGACCTCGAACCAGACTGGGTAACACACCTAAGCTAAGTTATGAAGAACAACTATGCATGACACTCACGTATTTCAGAGAGTATGAAGTCAGTACCATTTAGGTGTGGATTATGGTCTATCAGAATCCAATGTATGTAGGACAATCCAAAAGATAGAAAACAAGCTAATGAGAAGTGGTAAAT
>JADGDF010000112.1 GCA_016745055.1 Thiotrichaceae bacterium
TCGATTCATCCGTTATTGTTACTCTAAATATTAACCAGTTTGAATCCAATCAGACAAGGAATTTCTTAAATTGATGCCTATGGGATAAGCGGTAGCGTCTCCACCATTCTGGGAAATGGCACAATACTTAACTTAACCATGTTGCCTTAATTCATAGGATGACGCTACGTTTACACATACTTAGCCAGGTAGATCGGGTTAGGCTTCAGGCGTAACCCAATGTAAGTATGCCAATCTCCTAAAGGTTGGGGTTACAGTTTTTGCGTTGCGAAAGCCTAACCCAACCAACCTGATTGAACAACGTGAAGCCCAACAACGGTGTGAAACATGCAAACTACAATTTCAATTGATGACAAACTTTTTCAAGAAGCATTACATTACGCTGACACAGATAATCCTACAAAGTTAATGCAATTAGCTTTGCATGAGTTTATCCATAATCACCGTTCAGTAAAACCATGGACTCAAAAACGTTGTTTGGGGCTAGACAAAGAGCGTTTTACTGTGCCAGACAATTTCGATGAACCGGACGAAGATATAGAAAAGGCTTTTTATGGCACGTAGTCTTTTGTTGGATACCCATGTCTGGTTATGGATGCACCAAAATCCTGAAAAGTTCGTGCCGTTGGTGCGTGAATGTTTGGAAGATTGTAAACAACCGTTATTTTTATCGGTGGCTTCGGTGTGGGGAATTGCGATCAAATATGCATTGGGCAAACTACCTTTACCAGAAACACCTGAAATTTATTGCAATCAGCGTTTAGATGCGCCAGATACGGCTGTTTCCGTATTACCCATTGAACGTGCTCATGTTCTACGTGCAGGGGCATTGCCCTTTTACCACCGCGATCCGTTTGATCGTCTGTTGATTGCTCAAGCGCAATTAGAAAATTTTATTTTGTTGACAGTAGATGAAAAATTTGAGCCATACGATGTAGATTTACTGTGGGCAGATAAGAAATGATACAAGTGGCAGTAGCTCGTAGGTTGGGCTGGACAACATAACTCGTAAGGAGGATAAGTGATAGCGTCCTCAACTATTCTGGGAAATTGCATGGCATTTAACTATTTTGCACCAATTTGATGGATGGCGCTACATTTATTTATTACGTGGGTATTGGTTGGCTGCCATTAAGTTAAGCTCGTAGGTATGCAAACTTTAGTTTGCATACACAAGATAAATCTTGCACGCAAAACTGAAAAAATCCCTAACTTATGGTAATTGAGTTATTGGCTGTGAGTGCTATAAAAATTGGACTAGAGACAGCCGAGCCAAACGGCTCGACTTTACTTGAAAGGAAAATTACAATACAGCTTCTACAGCGCTAACAACATTTTCAACGGTAAAACCAAATTGTTTGAATAATTGATCTGCTGGTGCAGATTCACCAAAACGGTCAATACCAATGACTTTGCCTTGTAAACCTACATATTTTACCCAAACATCAGTGACACCCGCTTCAACAGCCACTCTGGCAGTCACGCTGCTGGGTAAAATGGATTCACGATAGGCTTCATCTTGTGCATCAAATTCATTCGTTGACGGCATGGAAACCACACGGATTTTTTTACCTTTATCAGCCAAGGTTTTTGCAGCGCCCATGGCTAATTCCACTTCAGAACCCGTGGCAATAATAATTGCATCTGGGGTACCATCACAGTTTGACAAAATGTAGCCGCCTTTTTCAATGGCTTCAATTTGTTCGATAGTGCGGCTTTGGTGTGCCAAGCCTTGACGAGTTAAAATCAAAGAGGTTGGGCCAGTACGACGCATAATCGCCGTCTTCCAAGCCACGGCGGTTTCGACTGCATCACAAGGCCGCCAAACTGACATATTTGGAATTAAACGTAAAGTGGCAGTTT
Source organism: Thiotrichaceae bacterium (assembly GCA_016745055.1). Taxonomy (GTDB): domain Bacteria; phylum Pseudomonadota; class Gammaproteobacteria; order Beggiatoales; family Beggiatoaceae; genus JADGDF01. The sequence continues at coordinate 1,864 of JADGDF010000112.1, forward strand.
GTTCAATCGGTTGGTGAGTGGGGCCATCTTCACCTAAGCCAATGGAGTCATGAGTAAAGACGTGAATGGCTTGAGCTTTCATCAATGCTGCCATGCGTAAAGCATTACGAGCATATTCAGAGAAGATTAAGAAGGTTGCACCGTAAGGGATAAAGCCGCCATGTAAGGATGCACCATTCATGATTGCGGACATACCAAATTCACGCACGCCGTAAAAGACGTAATTGCCGGCGGGGTCTTCTTGAATGCCTTTGCAACCTGACCATAAAGTCAAGTTAGAACCGGCTAAGTCAGCAGAGCCACCCAAAAATTCAGGTAACATGGGTCCAAAACCATTTAAGGAATTTTGAGAGGCTTTACGAGTCGCCACTTTTTCAGCTTTGGCATCCACGCTGGAAATGAAAGTATTGGCTTTTTCAGCGAAATTAGCAGGTAAGTCACCGGCTAAACGGCGCTTCAATTCTGCGGCTAATTCAGGATGTGCACTGGTGTAAGCATCAACTTTAGCATTCCAGTCAGCTTCGCTTTTTGCACCTTTGTCTTTAGCACTCCAACCTGCATAATGATCATCAGGTACCACAAAAGCATCGTGGCTCCAGCCCAATTTTTCACGGGTAAGTTTGATTTCTGCATCACCTAAAGGGGCTCCGTGACATTCTTCTTTGCCACCTTTGTTAGGCGAGCCAAAACCAATGGTGGTTTTACAGCAAACCAAAGTAGGTTTATCTGTCACTGAGCGCGCTTCTTCCGTGGCTTTTTTGATGGCGTCAGCGTCATGACCGTCGACATCACGAATGACATGCCAACCATAAGCTTCAAAACGTTTTGGCGTATCATCAGTAAACCAGCCTTCGACTTCACCATCAATGGAAATCCCATTGTCATCGTAATAAGCAGTCAACTTGCCTAATTTTAATTTACCTGCTAAAGAACACGCTTCGTGAGAAATACCTTCCATCATACAACCGTCACCTAAGAATACATAGGTATTGTGGTCAATGATATCATGGCCAGGACGGTTGAATTGAGCCGCCAAGGTTTTTTCTGCCATGGCCATCCCAACCGCATTGGTAATCCCTTGGCCTAAAGGACCGGTGGTCGTTTCAACGCCAGGTGTGTAGCCATATTCAGGGTGACCTGGGGTTTTTGAATGTAATTGACGGAAATTTTTCAAGTCGTCAACAGATACGTCGTAACCAGTGAGGTGCAATAAAGAATAAACCAACATGGAGCCATGACCGTTAGACAGTACAAAACGGTCACGATTGGCCCACTTAGGATTAGCAGGGTTATGGTTCATATAATCGTTCCATACCACTTCTGCAATGTCAGCCATACCCATGGGGGCCCCTGGATGGCCAGAGTTTGCTTTCTGTACTGCATCCATACTCAAAGCACGAATAGCATTCGCAAGTTCTCTACGCGATGGCATTAATACCCTCCTGTTATTTAAAATAAAGCTTTTAGAAAATGGGAATTCTGTTGGGAGTTATGCGCATGGGAAAACAACAGCCCAAAAGGAGCATTTTCTCTTAATTAACACTTTTGAGCAATAGATAACTTAAAAATTATGCTTTTGCTAGTAGAATACGACATTATAGGTATACGCAATTGTTTGAATATTCTTATATCAAAGCAAATCTAATAAACCAACAAGCGTTCTAAATATGGTTGTTTAAACCACTTTGCATTTAAATAAGTTGTTATACTTTTATCACGTCAAAATTCAGCTTTTTCTTTTGCTGCACAACGCGTGACACAAGAAAATCTATAAAAAGTACTGCCAACATGAAAAGGTTAGATATAGAAATACTTTAGGTGAAACAGTGTTTGAAATTAACGTCTTAAATTGAGTAAACTGGAGGCTTTAAAAGTATCAAGTTACCATGCGGTGGGAGCATGGTAACCAGAAAGATAGAGTCATTGCCATTAAGCTGGGAAAAATCTTAACTTAATGACAATAAGAAAGATAAAATTTTATTTTAATTGTAGCTTAACTTGGTTTATCCACATCTAAGTGAATATCCCCAATATCTTCGTGTAATGCGGTAACTTCTTTGTTGGGTACAGTGGACATTTCCATCTTGTAAGCTAAGAACCACATCATAAACACACCTAAAGCCCACCAAAGTAATTGCCATGTCCAAATTGAAGGCATACCAAACATCCAAGTAGAAGCATCATTAGGATTGCCAAAGATGGTGTTACCAATTACAGCGCCTGGACCAATGCCAAAGAAGAACCACACTAAGGTGATAATCCAAGCTAAAGGAACTAAGGCTCGTTTGGAAGCAGATAAACTAGCATGTTCTCTTAGGAAGTTGTGGAATGTCATACGATGAGCCAAGTTTTTTTCGTCCTGCGTAAACATAGACACGAGAATGGCCAATCCTAGATTAAAGATAATCCCCCAACCTGCGGAGTGGATGGTCAAAGGCCAGCGTCCCCAAAGTGGTTCCATACCAAGTGAGGTAAAAATAACTGCGCCAAGGCTTTCCGTCATAGTGACTGCAGTTAAACCGGCAATAAGACCCACAATAATGCCTCTTCTTGTTAAGAAAGGCCACCAGCATATGGCGATTAAGGCTGGCCACATTTGGAAACCATAAGCGACCGCTAAACCACCAAGTAATACGAGTGCATCTTTGCTAGTTGTTGCAACAAGTAAGGCGAGTAATACGATAATCACAACACCAAGACGGCCAAATAATTTTTGAGCTGAATGGCTGGCATGAGGCATAATAAAACGTTTTAATACATCACGCGTTAACATTCCCCCTGCTGTGGACATGTAGGCTGCACCCGTTGATTGCATGGCGGCTAATGCACAGACAGATAATAAGCCAACTAGCCATGGTGCAATGTCAGACACTAAATAGATTAATTGTGGGACTAACATGCCTTGTTTACCATCAGAGTCCATTAAGTCTTTACCGTCTAACCCTGTCCCCATCACATTGTTGGCTAAGTCTGGATGATTGGCTAAAAATTGCAAATCCGCACCTAAAAAGTGGCTCCCAATCCCTTGTATGGCAGTAAATACAAACATAATCAAGCCAATACCGAAGGCTGAAGCCCATACTTGTTGAGGAGCAAAAGGTTTGGGACTGCTGTTGGAAAATGACCACATGGAGAAGGCAGGTGCAGATTGGATACCCATTAGAGCAAACATGTAGGTGAGAATCATTATACCCGTCCAAGCACCCCCAGCGGCGGAAGGACCGTTACTGACAAACTGAATAACACCAGGAATGGCTATATAATGACTATATCCATCAGGCGTTCTTTTTGTATCTGATTCAGCCAAGGCTGCGATACCATTATTGAGATTTTCCCAACCACCGACATAAAATAGTGCGATTACCCCAACACCGATAATGCCTAAGGCCAATAAAATTGCTTGCATGGTATCAACGTAGGCAACCGCCCGTAAACCACCAGAAGCCACGTAAATAATGACAACCGCAGATAGTAACCACATTCCCACATCAACTGATAGCATATTGTCAGTCAACACGTTGAACAAAAAGCCAGAGGCGCGTAATTGCACCCCTAAATAGGGAATGGAAAAAATCAATGCAACGAGTACGACAAGTAAACGTATGGTATCTGATTTAAAATAGGTGGCGAACATTTCACCTGGAGTAATGAAACCAAATCGTTTTCCAAGCATCCATTGTCGTTTTAGAAAAATAACACCTGTAAAAGGAATGGTAATAGCGTAAAAAGAAGCATACGCATATTGAAAACCATCGCGGTAGACAAGTCCAGGATGCCCCATAAATGTCCATCCGGAAAACGAGGTCGCTGTGGCAGCAAGCACGAAAACCCATAGGGAAATGGTTCGTCCTGCAATAAAATAGTCACTGGCTGTTTTAGCTGATAGGGCACCTTTGATACCCCAGAAGATACAATATGACCAATATAGTACAACAAATATAAAGAGCCAAACAATTTTTGGATCCATATCCATACATGCCCTCCGCACGCTTCTATGGTGGTAAACTTAGTCTTAAATTAAGAATGGTGAGTTCAATAATTAAGACAACGTTATTATCGTAAACTTAAGGATAATCCTTAAGTCTTTTAATACTTCACAGTACTTAAAATTTTCTATCATAAGCTAAAACTTATATCATGACAAATAATATTGCAGTATAGGTTATTAATTTATTCAATATTAAACTTGCAAGATAGGTTTTACATTCCAGCTAAAATTGAATCAAGGTTTTTTGAGTATCATCAATTTCCCACGGTACTACTCAGGTTAGTAATCGTATTATTTTTGGAACGACTCATACTCATGACTTTAGTGCCTGTAATAGGGGCTGTAATTTCTAAACGGGCGTGTTTTTTCCAAGCAGGAATACCCATCACACTTTCTAAAGTTGGTATATCAATACCCGCAGTGCCATGAGGTTGCAGTGCTTCTACCAGTAAAGTATTTCTTGAACTCAAAGGATAGCCGTCCATGTGCCATAAAGTCCCCCGTATCTGTTGAATTTCTTCGGTGGTATTGGTTATGCGGATAAAGGGTGTATCTTGGTTCTTGTTTGTCCAGTGGGACAGGTTGTATAGCATAGTATTTTTTGTAGAACTGGCATTAGTGATATTGCCAGAAGAACTGGTAATTGTCCCAGATACAACAACACCAGCGGTGGATGAGGTGATGACCAGTCTGTTTTTACTAGGCCAAGGTGGGATGCCTAGTTGTTTTTCAAGCGTTTGCATTTTAAATTCTGCCATAGCATGTGCAGGCAAGTTTTCTACCAAAATGGCATCAGGCTGGCCAAGTATCTGGCCTGAAATATCGAATAATGTACCTCGTATCTGTTGTGTTTGAGCTATTGTGTTAATAATTTTGACGTAGGCTTGGTCTTGATTAAGGCTGCCTGGTAAATTGTAAAGGGTATTGTCAGAGGCAATGGCACTCATGTTGCTAAATGTGCCTGCCCTGCTTTTGAGTAAACTGATGAGTTGGATGGTGGGCTGAGAGGGTTCAAGCTTTAACCAACCATGACCTGACCATGCGTTGCCTAATCGTTGTTCTAGCATTTTTGCTGTCAGCGTTTGAATCGCTTTAGGCCCTATTTCTGGTAATAACAGCGCATTGGCATTACCTACTATCTGACCGCTAGACGCATAAAACGTGCCTGTAATGTTGGTTAATGTTTGGTTGCTAGTGTTAATGAATAGGATAAATAGTTCATCAGCATTGGTTTTATTGGGCAAGTTATAGAGGGCATTTTGAGTGCTAAGACTTAGATTGGTCAATGTGGCATCTGGGTTACGTAACATATGCATAACACGTAAGCTGTTTTGAACAGCTTTTAGTTGTAACCAAACGTTATTTGTCCAAGAGACGGTATTCAATAAATTTTCTAAGTCTTGCGCACTGTAACCCACGGTTTGCTGAGATTTTAGTGTAGGTAATAAGGTATTGGGATTTCCTAAAGTTTGGCCGTATTCATTGTAAAGCGTTGCCGTAACTGCAATTGGTTTGTAAGTGATATTAGTCATTCGGATAAAGGAAACATAGTCTTCATTCGTTGAACTGACTAGGCTATATACCCCAACTTCCGTAATGGGTGTTGTTTTTACGGGTGCTGTTGGTTCAATTAATTCAGTTGTTGTCACTGAAGGCGTTATTAGCTTTATTTTCTCAGGTTGTTTAGAAAAAATAGCGGTACAGGCTTTTTTACCTGTCATGGTAAATACGAAAGTTTTGCTTAAACCCAAGCAGTCACCTTGCCATCCATCAAAGTGCCAGTTTGCTGCTGGTTGTGCTTTGAGTTTCATTTCAAGGTCTTGTTCTATTTTATCTTGGCATTTATTTAGGTCATTACCACAATTTATCCAACCTCGATGGTCAAATACAATACCTTGTCCTTCAATGTTAATGATTAGCTCGTAATAATCCGGCGGTGGAGCTGTGCTGATAGGAAAGATAACAGAACGGTCTGGTTTGGGCGTTATTATAGTAAAAGAAGCTAAAAAGATTTGAGCCGTAGAATCATGACCAGTCCAATTGGCGTAATTATTAATTGCCTGCAATAACGTAGCACGATCCCCTATGAGTGGGCCCACATATTTAGCATTATCAACTTCCTCTAAAGCAATGGCATTGATATCATTGATTAGACCTTTAGGAAGCATGGAAGTTTGAGGGGAATCAGCATTATTTTGCCACGTTGTAGAGCCTTCGTTATTCAGGGCAGCAATCATTGTATCTGTACCCTGATAGGCAATAATCTGATCGCCATCCTCTGCCAAATTGGGCATCGAACCACCAGTGTTACCTAGAGAAGCAGCGCCATCTTCAATTGTAACAATCGTTCCTTGAACAACATCAGCAGTAATAGGGGACAACCAGGTAAGAAGCTCTTCACGACTACGGAATGTATTGCTGTTTAGCCAACCTTTATCGGTAAATTTAATTTCAGTATTGGCAGGTATATTGACTAAAGCAACAAAAGCAAAACTATCAGGATTATCTGCATTATATTGCACAAAAGCAATATCGCCAGGATTTAGCATTGCCTGTGCCACTTGAACGACCAATAAGCCAATGATCAGTAATAATATTTGCCAAGTTTTTTGTGCTTTCATGAGGTTTCCAAAGTTTTTCAGCTTCAAACACAATAAATGCAAGCTTTATAAACCTTGGTTAAAAAATCATTTTAATAGTTATGGTTAAGTATACCTTTATTTCCTTTTTAATGTAAATATTTTTATAATGATATTTTTAATATGTGAATTTAATCTATACTTAAAAACCAATCATAGTAACAGTATTTTTTAAATTGCATACTGGGCACTCACGGCAAAATTAAGCGTTCAAGTTTTGATGGGCAGAAGAGTACACAATTGGAATCAAGAACCTGCTGATGGTCAACCTAACGATGTTTTGCCATCAAGCAGGAAAAGGCAAGCTATCAATGAAAATTACCGATCTTCTACGGGTAACCTTTCTAATTCAACATCAAACAGTTTAAATTGTCTTGACGCCGTTGGATCTTCCAGTACTTTTAATAGACGTGGCAAAATATCTAAAGGAATATCTCGACCACCTAAGCCAGCCGCAAAATTATGTACTTTTGGTGGATTCTCCAGCTCAGATAAAGCCCCTAAGACTTCTAATCCGACTATACCTCCACTTCCTGGCGAAAATGCTCGTTCTAGTACAATAATGTCTTTTAATCCTTTGCAAGCTGCTTTCAAAGTTTCAGCAGGAAAAGGCCGGAAGGTCCGTAATTTAATTAATTTGACTGGTTGATTAGGCGGTAATTCTTCTAAGGCTTCTCTTAACGTGCCAAGTACTGAGCCAATTGTTAAAATTGCCACGTCTGCCTCTTCAGTACCTTCTACTTCTAATAGGCCCCCGCATTTTCGGCCCGTGATCTCTGCCCAATCTTGGTCGGCAAGTAGGATTTCAGCCTGAGCGTTTAACAAAGCTTGATGATGGGAATGGCGTGCTTCCGTGTAATAGTCTGGAGAGACGAGCGTACCAAGACTAATGGGATTTTGCGGGTCTAAAGTCCGTTTGAATTGATATTTAGGTAAATATTGATCTACTTCTGTTTGAGCTGGAATATTAATAGTTTCCAAGGTGTGGGTTAGGGTGAAACCATCCATACACACCATCACGGGTAATTCGCAACGTTCTGCAATTCGATAAGCTTGAATCGTTGTATCCACTGCTTCCTGGTTATCTGCGCAGTAGAGTTGAATCCAACCTGCATCTCGTACAGACATGGAGTCTTGTTGATCATTCCAAATCGATAAAGGACTTGAAATTGCACGGTTAGCACAAGTCATGACCAGAGGTACTCGCATACCTGCAATATTAAACAAAACTTCAGCCATCAGTAGAATGCCTTGAGATGCTGAAGCTGTATACGCGCGAGATCCAGCCATCGCTGCGCCTAATACCAATGAGGCTGCAGAAAATTCACTTTCAACACTGACAAATTCGCATTGCAACTTACCATCTGCAACCAATTTGGAAATATTTTCCACAATATGTGTTTGAGGTGTGATGGGATAGGCTGCAATAACTTGCGGACGACATAAAGCAACTGCTTGAGCAACTGCTTGTGAACCTTCAAGCGCTTGTCGCATGTTTCTCTCCTCTCCATTGGCCAACGGTAACGTGTGAAGCTGCTTGTTTAACCAATTGCAAATTTTTTTCTAACACATTTCCCTGAAAGCGGCGACTGAGTGCTTTTCCTAATGAATCATCGGGTAATAATTCTGTCAGCGTCAAAAAAGCAGAAAGTAAGGCTGTATTAGGCACAGGCCGTCCCAATACTTCTTTTGCAATAGAGGTTGCAGGAATAGCAATAACCTCTTTTTGCAATTCTTGACTCAATTCAGCACTACTTAAAGTGGAATTGACTAAAATTTTACCTTCTGGCAATAAACCATCAGTCACACCAGGGACATGTAACAATGCTTGGTCTTGAATAATTAAAAATGCGGGATGTAAAACTTGATTACGACGTTGTATGGGATGGTCTGCAATACGAACAAATGCAATGACGGGTGCTCCACGCCTTTCAGCACCAAAATTAGGAAATGCTTGTCCATATTGCCCTTCTTCAAAAGCAGCCATTGCAAGTAGGTAGGCAGCAACGACATTGCCTTGTCCGCCACGCCCGTGAATGCGTATTTCAATCATAACCTAAACCTTTTACTGAAACCCAAGATATTAATATGGTAAACAAAGTTATATTGAAGTACAAGGTTAAGGTATGTTTAAGAGATGCTTATGGGTAAAATAACTTGCTAGCACTTATTCCCTGGACTAAAATGAAACAAAATTTGGCGTATTAAATAAGGAAAACTTAGTGATTCAGCGTAATTTTATAAAAGCCAGGCATTTTATCCATCGATCCATTAATAAAGTTAAAAAATCAGCACAAACACCCAATGATAATAAAGTTAAACGTGTCCCTCGTTCATCATTTATGGTATTTGCCCGAGAAATTATTAAAAACCCAAGGGAAATGGGGGCTGCTTGCCCTAGCTCTAAAAGATTGTCACGCGCTTTAGCATCTCCCATTGCTTTAGAAAAAAATGGATTAGTTGTAGAACTAGGGGCTGGCACAGGCCAAGTCACTGAGGCTTTATTGCAACATGGGATTCCGGGTAAACAGTTGGTAGCCATTGAGCGTTCATCCAATCTTGCTGGGTTCTTGCAACAACATTTTAAAGATGTACATGTTGTTCAAGGCGATGCAACCCAGCTACGTAGTTTGGTACAAAGTTATGGGCAGCGAGTCAATGCCGTGGTTTCAGGTTTACCCTTGCGTTCTTTGCCAAAAAAAGTTGGGCAGGAAATTGTGCATGAAATTGAACAATTATTGCCTGTGGGTGGGCTATATATTCAATTCACCTATGATTTAGGTAGAAAATATGCGCATTTACCCGCATGTTTTAAACTTACTTCTTCTAAATTTATTTGGAGCAATTTACCGCCAGCCAGAGTTGATGTGTATCAGTTGAAAGAATAATATTGAATCCAACCTTTAATTTTTTACTTTAAAATGAGTTAGTGTGGCAATAGAAACCGATCGTCTTATTTCTCCAGTCAGTATGCCTGAAGAACGTACCCAAGAAAAAAATATTCGTCCTCAACGTTTAGTTGATTACCGTGGCCAACCGCGAGTGCGTGAACAAATGGAAATTTTTATTCCAGCGGCCCTATCTCGTGGTGAGGCTTTAGACCATGTATTAATTTTTGGGCCACCAGGTTTAGGTAAAACTACCTTGGCTCATATTTGTGCTAATGAAATGGGCGTTAATTTACGTCAAACTTCTGGCCCCGTATTGGATAAACCTGGCGATTTGGCAGCTTTACTGACTAACCTTGAATCGCACGATGTTTTATTTATTGATGAAATTCATCGTTTAAGCCCTGTTATTGAAGAAATTTTATATCCAGCAATGGAAGATTTTCAATTGGATATTATGATTGGTGAAGGCCCTGCAGCTCGTTCAATTAAACTGGATTTACCACCATTTACCTTAGTTGGCGCTACCACGCGTGCGGGCTTATTGACTTCACCACTACGCGACCGGTTTGGCATTACTCAACGGCTGGAATTTTATTCAATTGAAGACTTGGCCATCATTGTGCAGCGTTCTGCCGAAATTTTAAAAGTATCAATTGATGAAACGGGAGCCATGGAAGTGGCCAAACGTTCTCGTGGCACACCCAGAATTACCAACCGTTTGCTACGACGGGTACGAGATTATGCCCAAGTGAAAAGTGATGGTTATATTACTTTTGAAATTGCTCAAAAAGCTTTAGATTTACTCAATGTTGACACCTATGGTTTGGACGTGATGGATCGAAAATTATTGCTTGCTATTATGCAAAAATTTGAAGGAGGACCTGTAGGTTTAGATACTTTATCTGCGGCAATTGGTGAGGATAAAGGCACTATTGAAGAAGTCATTGAACCTTTTTTATTACAACAAGGTTTTATGATGCGTACACCTCGCGGTCGCATTGTAACTAAACTTTCATGGGAACATTTTGGGATACAGTTTAAGGGCAACAATACATTATTCCAGCCTTCCTGAGTAGTCTATCATGTTATCTACCAGTTTACGTTTTACCCTGGTTATTTTTCTAGCGGTCACCGTTCCTATTTTAATTGCTACCCTGGTTGCCAATCTTTATGCCAGCAAAGAGTTAAAAGCTGAAGCAGAGGAAAAATTGGCATTACAAGCTAACTCACTTCCAGGTAATGTTGTACATTGGGATGAATATCTGATCAAAGCACTACAAAATTTGAGCATTCAACCCGAAATCATCAGCATGGACCCTCAGCAGCAAAAGCCTATTTTAGAAAAAATGGCTAAAGTTTATCCACACATCTATCTTGTCAGTACAATTGATTTGAAAGGTATTAATATCGCCCGCAATTTTCTATGATGGTGTGGGCTTTTTTATTATCTAGCCTTTTTCCTCCGCTGCGAGGCATGGAAGCCGAGTAGTCCGCGACTAGCTGGGCGCACAAAAATAGTATAAAACAGTACGCAAGGGCGATAGTCCTTGATGTGCGTTTTTTTCTATTTTTGGGCTTCACCCCAGCGTTAAGTCATGGTAAAGTAGGCTGACGGAGTGCGTAGTGTAACGGAGTACGCAGTTGCCGTATTGAGACTGGAAGGGCAAACAAACTAGCGTCTCGCTGGGAATTGAGTAGCTCTTAGGGATAGGACGTCCCGTCACGAAAACTCTGCGAGACACCGGTCAGCTTCGAGTTTATGGCCTACGCGGGCTTTCACCCTGTTGATAAAGTGCCTTCACAGGCGCATTGCTTCCACGTTCCGGCGTTGGAAGGCATATGCAACGTTCCTGCATCATTCCTTTTTTTCTCGTTTCCCTACTGTCATTCCTCACACTTCATTTCCCGCCGAACCTGAGCCGGACTTTTTTTTGCCCACCGCTGGAAAGCCTTCCGAAAATTTCGTTCATCGCTAAATCCTAACTGGGAGGCTATTCCCTCAATACTGATGCGTTTATTAGCGAGTAATTCCAGAGCTTTAGCATAGCGGGCCTCCTCCAGTAAGATACTTGCACTGGTACCAGCCGCTTTCACCCGCCGTTGCAAGTTGCGGGTACTCATAGCCATACGTTGTGCCAGTCCGGATACGCTATAATCACCTTTTATCGCATTACGTTCAATCGCTTGGCGAATGTCTGCAAGCTTGTCAGTGTCACCCTTACCAAGTTCCTGACGCATACGATCTAAATGCCATTCAATGGATTCCCGTGCTTCTACCCGCTGTGCCTTTTTGTTTGGTCGGTCAAGTGCCTGACGATGAGAAACTAAGGCATTATAATCCGCTTGGAAGACAACCGGTGCTTGAAAAAAATCTTCGTAAACGGATACCGGATATCGTGCCGAATGTCGAAACTGCACCCGGGTAAATACATCATCGCCAAAATGCTCTCGTATGATTCGGGCCCCAAGCCCAATACAAACCTCTCCGCCAACCCCCTCATCAATTTCATCAAAAGGATGGTGCATCCGCAAAATTCCCTCTGTGGAAGTATCAATCAATTCAATCTCAAGTTGATCAACAATCAAGTCACTGTTCTGTGCGAATAGTGTTAGTATCGTGCGCAAATCCGGGGCTGTCTTCAGCAACCGCCACGGTGAACCAAGAAAAGTGAACGGGACAACTTTGGCTAATTCTAGGGATAAATTCTTCTTAGAATTAACTTTGGCTAACAGACGAAATATCTCCAATATGAACTTTTCGGGTATGCGGGAATCTAGGTCCATTAGCTCGGCGGTGCTGATACCGGTCACCTTGGTGATGCGTTCGAGAGGTATACCAACGGAAGTAGCAAAAAATGTGGCCACATTACCTAAACTTGCTAGGATATGGTGCTTTTTGGAGGGATCATTTGAAGAAAACATAGATATTACATCCAAATTGAGGCAACACAATTTCATTTTCACTCACACAAAGTAGCAAAGTTTGCTCAAGTTAATCTCTTTTGAAACATTATGCTTTTATGTGAGATAAAGTTTAAATGTGACAAAGTAGAATTAACAAAAATTATAAATTTCAATCCAAAATTATTAATTTGAATGAACATGCCAAATTTGTCGCAAATGCACCGTTTTTTGGCGTACATTCACCTAAAATCAAGAAAAACAGTCCGATATCATATAGTCTAACTGTTAAATAGAGTTGTATCACGGAATTTAAGATGGTATTTTGCGAAAAGGAGGATATAAGAAAGAACAAGTTTTGTAAACTTAGGAGAACGAGTATGAAAA
>JADGDF010000113.1 GCA_016745055.1 Thiotrichaceae bacterium
CTTATTGATTTATATGATGAAATAATTGGAGTATGTGCCGGACTATGGAACTTTTATCTAGCTAATTGATTGATTTTTAACGGGATACAACTCTATTTTTATTTTCAATGAAAAACCATAACTTATTAATTTTTAAGTATTATTAAAATAGGTAATAAATTATATACTTTGTCCATAAAAAAATAAATAAATTAACTCTTTGTTTTACATTACTATTCCATAATGAGAATTGCTGCTTCCAACGCCCACTTACAAAGGCTCTGGGCGAGTATTCATCTGACCATTTGATGTCCAACATGTCCGCCATCAGTAAAGAGAGTTACTTTACCAATTTTATGTGCACCATTACTCAATTCGTACACCCCGTCCGCAAAATATTTGATATTCTCTTCAATTTGTGACTTGCGTGCGATAGCGTTGCTTAATTATCATAATAAGATATCGTTACATCAAATGTTTTAAAGGCTATCGCACATTGTCGATACAAAAGCCTAAAAAAATAGGCAAAAACCTTGATTTAATCTGATTGCTGATATATAGGCTAATTCTTTAACTCTCTCAGTAAGTTATTTTTCAAGTGGTCTAATAATATGGTTTTAATTGACACTGTTAACTACTATAATATAGTGAGAAGTTCAAACAGCGTAATAAAATTACCAAGGAGAGTAATTATGCCAATGAGAAACCATGTTGCACACTCTACCATCTTAAGAAAAGGTGGTGTACATATAAAGTCGAAAGCGAGCTATCGTAAAAAGGTAAAAAAAATGGTTAGACAAGAAATATCCGACTGGAAAAGTAAGAAAAGAAGTGATAGTATTTGGGAAAATGGAAAATTTGATTATGGCGAAGGATCGCCACATTTTTACTTACTTTTCCCACTAAAATTCTTTTCTCTACTGTACTACGCTTAATTCCCTCCAAAAATTTTTTCTCCCAATACCCATATAATTAACACATTCAATTTTCTTATATTATTTTGGTAGTGTTATACAAGTAATGCTATGTAATCAAATAAGAGAACATTGTTCTGATAATTGTTGATTGAATATAGTGCTTGTGACAGGTATATCAAAATCAGAAAAAGAGTCATATTAGCAAATGCCTAATATCTTTTGAAAGATAAGCAAAAATCAGCCCGGCCTTCTTTTAAGGAGCAACATGATTTTTTTGAAAGTGTATATAGAAAAACAATAAAAAGTAAACCACAAACTTATATGTTTGGAATTTAGTTTACTTAATTGTGTATTATTAGAGAGACAAAAAAGAAGTGTTGTTGGTGCCGATGGCCGGACTCGAACCGGCACAGCTTGTGCTACTGCCCCCTCAAGACAGCGTGTCTACCAGTTCCACCACATCGGCATCAAGCATAAGCTAAAATTCTACGCTATTTTTAGGAAAAATCAAACTATTTTAATTTATCCTCCACCTAAAGGTGTTGAATTTTCTTCAATGGGTGCGGAAGGCATCGTGCTTGTTTCTGTATTATTTTCTGGCGTAACAACAATAGGCATTGACTCTTCAACAGGTGGTGCATCATTTACTGCTGCCGATTCATCTTTTGGCATTGCAGGTAAATCAGTTGTTGCTTGGTCAACGATTGACGATGAGGCAGGTGCCTCAAGCTTTTCAACCACACTTTGAGGCGCTTGGGTTTGACTGAACAAATAACCTAACGACAGGCTGGTAAAGAAAAAAATTGTGGCTAAAACTGCGGTAGCTCTGGTCAAAAAAGATCCTGAGCCTTGACTACCAAACACAGTCGATGATGCGCCACTGCCAAAGGCAGCACCAGCATCAGCGCCTTTACCATGTTGAATAAGCACAAAGCCAATTAATCCAAAACAAACTAATACGTGAACAACGGTTACAATAGATTGCATATCAACCTCTAACCTGCTCGGCAAATAGTTAAGAAATCATCGGCTTTTAGTGATGCTCCACCAATCAAACCCCCATCAATATCCGCCATCGAAAATAATTCTGTGGCATTGCTACCTTTAACGCTACCACCGTATAAAATCTGCACTTTATCTGCAATAGCATTATCGTATTTGGCAAGTTGTTGGCGAATAAATGCGTGTACATCTTGTGCTTGTTGGGGTGAAGCTGTTTTGCCTGTACCAATAGCCCAAACCGGTTCATAAGCAATTACTGCTTTTTCAAATGCAGCAATGCCTGCTAAATTGAGTACAGCATCTAATTGACGCTTAACCACATTTTCAGTATCACCAGACTCTCTTTCTTCCAGCAATTCACCTACACACAAAATTGGTATCATCATGCCTGCTTGCACAGCAGCAAACTTTTGGGCAACGAGTTCATCTGATTCATGGTATAAACTACGTCTTTCGGAATGTCCAACGATGACATAAGCACAGTTGAAATCTTTGAGCATATTGACTGCAACTTCACCTGTAAAAGCACCTTCTGCTTGCTGAGAAACGTCTTGTGCACCCCAGGCAATATTTGTAGCTCCCAGTGCTATACTAACTTGGGATAAATAAACAAAAGGAGGACACACGCCTACTTTTGTTCTTTCGACAGAACCTATGCCTTGTTTCATTTGTTCTAACAACGTTTGAATGGTGGCTGTTGAACCATTCATTTTCCAATTGCCCACAACAAGGGGTTGACGCATTTTTAATTTCTCCTCAAACTACAAAATTTTTTAATTTTACCTATTCCTTTTAAAGAAGGCAATAATTATTGATGTGGAGAAAGAATTTTCTGGGTTAAATACTACAAATTTACAAATTTGATTGTAATTTAGTTGAGTTAACATAGAGGCTGTAAAAGAACTCCAATTTTGGCACTTTCGAGAACGTAAAATCAATGACTTACAAGCTAAAAATATCAATTTGGGGGGTTCTTTTATAGTCTCTAAGGTCACTGCCATTAAGTTAAGCTTGCAGGAGTACAAACTTTAGTTTGAGTGGGCAAGATAAATCTTGCACTCCAAACTGAAAAAATTCTTCACTTAATGGCAGTGAGTCTCTAAGGTTGGTAAACAAGGAGGTTAATTCTATTGTGCTATGTCTTGTAAATAACGCACAATATCTACTTGCTGTTGCACATCTAGTGATAAAAGGGCTGGCATGGCGGCGGCTGGTTGGCTAACACGAATTTTATGCAAAGTTTCCCAAGGATTTTTACGCGATAGCGCAGCAAGTTCTTCTAAACTATTGCCATCAGCATCCTGAGCTTGGTCTGGATACGTAGAATTCTCTTTATCATGACACTTAACACAAAGGGTATGAAACAGTTGTTTTCCGGCTTTGGCATCGCCTTTAGCCACTTTAGTATCCGCATTAATCCACTGCACCATCTCAATTTGTCCTTGACTTACAAACAGTGATAATTGTTTTAACGCTGACTCAGGCATCACTCTATCGTATTGATGAGTTTTATTCGTTAAAATCGTTTGAATGTTGGTGACATCCGCGTTGGCTAAACTTTGAATTCCTATAATGCCAGTAGCATGAGAGCCTGTGGCATATGCGCCTTCTTTACCTTGGTAATCCCAACCATGGCATTCTTTACACCGCCAAGAATTTGAATCCTTTGCAGAGCCAATACTTGGGTAAGCAGGATGCTTTTGCTTCGGCGCATCTACACCTAATACCTTCCACCATTTATCATACAACATTCCTCCCCAAACGATATCCTGTATTGAATCTGAATTTTTGTAAGTCTCTGCAGTAACAAATTGATTCATTACCAATAACAGTAGAAAAATAGAAATATTCCCAAATAAAGGCTTCATAAAAGAAATAACTCCCAATTAATAAAAATTATACTACTAAGCATTATTAAATAAAATGGATTTTTTGTCAAAGCTAAGCATAGTCAAGCCAAATGAAACAATTGTCGTTCATATTTAACCAAAGTTAATTTTGGCTTCTAAATTGGTGCGAGAATCTGCATTTTCTAAAGCTGACTCTAAGGTAATCATACCTTTTTGGAATAAGTAATACAGGGCCATATCAAAGTTTTGCATGCCTTTTGTACCGCTATCTTTAATAGCTTCTTTAATTTCGTCAATTTTGCCGTTTAAAATTAAATCCGCAATATACGGAGTATTAATCATAATTTCTAAAGCCGCTGTACGTTTTCCATCTACACTGGGCACAAGACGTTGCGAAATAACGGCAACTAGATTTAAGGATAAATCCATAAACAATTGCTTATGTTGTTCTTGGGAATACATGTTAATGACTCGTTGCATAGCTTGATAAGCATTATTTGCATGCATGGTGGAAATAGCCAAGTGTCCTGTATTTGAAAGTTCCAAGGCAGAAGACATGGTTTCTAAATCTCGAATTTCACCTACTAAAATGACATCAGGAGATTCACGCATTGCACTCCGTAAAGCTTTAACATAACTATGCGTATCAACACCCAGCTCTCGCTGATTAACCAGAGATTTTTTATGTGGATGTACAAATTCAATCGGATCTTCAATAGTCACAATATGGCCAGCTTGATGTTCATTGCGATGATCAATCATAGCTGCCAATGTGGTAGATTTGCCTGAGTTTGTAGCGCCTACCATCAATAATAATCCCCGTTTACGGAGGATTAAATCTTCTAAAATATCGGGTAATTTTAAATCTTTTAAGGTTGGTGCTTTAGATTTTACTAAGCGCAGTACCAAAGAGACTAAACCTTGTTGACGAAAGGTATTAACTCTAAAACGTGCACCAATGTCTGGCATGGCAATCGCAAAATCAATTTCCAATGCCTGTTGAAAGTGAGCCCATTGTTCGGCACTCATCATTTTTTTGGCAATCGCTTCTGTAATTTCAGCAGATAACACGGTTTTACCGATACTGACAACTTTACCCGCAATTTTAATCCGTGGTGGCGAACCTACTGAAAAAAATATGTCTGAAGCATTTTTTTCAACCGTTAACTTGAGATAGTTGCTAATATCCATTGTATTTTATCGTAATTCAGAAAAGAAGTATTATTAGGATTATATAGCACAATGTGTGGCTTGATGCCATTTTTCAATGTTTTCAAATGTGAAACAATGAATGGTGACTGATGTTTGGCTGGGAAGAGTGATGGCGGCTTTGAAGGCTTGATCTACTGTAATGGGATAAAATGACCAATAGTAATTATTTTCTTTGGTTAGTAAACTAAATGGGCAATCTGTATCAGGTAAAGCTAGCGTTTTAACAGGATAGCTAAATCCTTGGCCAATAGCTTTAATATAAGCTTCTTTTAATGTCCATAATTGAAAAAAAGCATCAATTTTTTGATTTTTATCTAAATTTGACCATTTTTTAATTTCTGTTGGATGAAAAACTAAATTTGCCATACCCTCAAAATCTAAATCTTTGCGCATATATTCTAAGTCAACCCCTATTGGAAAGTGAGTATAAAATGCATACAAAATATTATTTTTGGTATGGCTTAAATTGAATTGTAATGATTGATTTTCTAGCGCAGGTTTTCCATAAGCATTAGTGACAAATTTTAGCTTTTGAGGTGCAATATTTAAATATTGCGCCAATAATATTTTTAAACCAATTTTAGTAGTAAAAAAACGGCGGCGATCTTGTTCAAATTTAAAGCGTTTTGCCGTTTGCATCTCAGTATCTGTTAACAATGACATCAAAGATACATTGACTTTGATGGGCACTGTTAATTGCCATAAATGCACTTGAGAGCTGGATAGTATTGGAAATATGGTCGGCGTGTGCCAAGTTGTTATCATAAATGAAGTTAAGGTAATAATGTTTACTGTCGTCACGCGAGTTTTAAATTGGTAGGCAAAACTAACGTTTTGAATTCCAGCGTATCATTCTTTTAGCATTTTTTGTAGATGCTAATATCAAATGGCTTATGTTACTTCATAAAAGCAAAATTGTCCTTTGCCTTTTTCTTTAGCTTCATACATAGCCATATCCGCGTGTTTTAACAATACATCAACATCATTATTATCCTTTGGATAACTAGTGATACCGATACTTGCAGAAATAGTGGCACAATGATGTTCATCCAATTGAAAAGGGGTTCGTAATTTTTGTAACATTTGGTTGGCCACCGTCGCAGCTTGCAATTGAGAAGTATCTTTCAATATTGCGGTAAATTCATCGCCTCCTAATCGTGCCAAGGTATCTTCTTCTCCTACACAATGACGTAGCCTTTCAGCCACTTGTTGTAATAATTTGTCACCTGTGGCATGGCCTAAGTTGTCGTTAACAGGTTTGAATTTATCCAAATCAATAAATAACAGTGAAAAAGTTCGTTGATGTTTATTAGCTTCTTCCCAAGCTTGAGAAAGTTTATCGTGAAATAAGGAACGATTAGGTAAGTCTGTTAAAGAATCATAACTTGCTAAATAACGAATATTTTCTATGTTTTCATGTAAACGGGAAATATCGCTGATTGTGGCCATATGTTGTACAGGTACTCCTTCCTCATTAGTAATGACTGAGATGGAGACTCGAGCAACATAAATTTCGCCTGTTTTTTTCCGATTCCAAATTTCACCTTGCCAATGACCTGTTTTCCTTATGGTTTCCCATATTTTTTGGTAAAAAGTTGCATCATGGCGACCAGAAGACAAACAATTAGTTTTTTTACCATTAACTTCCTCGGGACTATAACCAGTAATTCTAGTAAAAGCTGGGTTAACACGTTGGATGTGATTTTGTAAATCAGTAATTAAAATCCCGTCTGCCGCAGTTTCAAATACCGTAGCTGTTAATCGCAAATTTTGCGCGGCTTGCTTTTGTAAAGTAATATCTTCAATTAACCAAATAATGCCTTTGTCTAAATTAGTGGGTTCAACGGCCTTACCGACTAATCTCGCCCAAAAGCTTTTGCCCTTTTTGGTACGAATGAGTTGCCCACTGTCATATTCTTTTCCTTGGGTAAATTGAGGATGTGACTGCGTTTCTATGTAGTGATAACATTCTTGCGAAGGACAAATAACACTAAAAGATTGTCCACACATTTCTTCTGGATCAAATTCAAGTAGCTGTTCTAACTTTTGATTAACCCATACAAATTTATTTTTTTTCACATAGGCAATACCAATAATGCTGTTATCTAAAATGGTTTCTAGTTCGGCAACCGCTTCTTTAAGCCGAGTTTCTAATTTTGAACGGGCAGTAATATCTATGGAAACGCCAATTACGCCTGTAATTTGATTGTCTTCATTCCGCAGAGGCGTATATTTAGTTTCAAGTACCAACTCTGATAAACGGGTGACACTGGTAATCGTTTTGCCTTTAAGACTGGCGCGCAGATGTTGTAATTCTTGAGTAAATTTTTTAAATTGCTCAAAAATAGATTGACCTACAAATTCGTCATCTGAAACACCAAAAGCTTGCAATGCTTTGCCACGGCAAAAAGTGATAATGCCTTGAATATCAACGGCAAATAAGATGACAGGTGCCGCACTGGTGATAATGCGTAATCTTGCTTCACTGTGTTTTAATGCTTCTTCTGCTTGTCTTCTTTTAGTAATATCTCGTCCAACAGATTGATATTCTCTAATTTTATTATTTTCGTCAAAAAAAGCACGGCTCACCCATTGTTGCCAACGTACGCGGCCATCGCCTAAAGTGATAGCACATTCACAACTACTGACAGGTTTTTCTAAAGTAAGTTGCGGCAACCGTTTGCTCATGCAGTATTGATTTAACTTTTCGACAGTGGCTAAGTTGTTACCAATCAGCGCATTTTTCTTTTTATCTAAATAGCGACAATAGGCTTTATTAACAAAGCTAATTGTGCCTTCTGGGGAAAATCGACAAATCAATTCAGTTTGATCTTGCACGATGGCACGATAGCGAGATTCACTGGCTTGAAATGCTTGTTCTATATGTTTATGTTCAGTGACATCGACATAGGTACCTACCATGCGATAGGGATGTTCATTTTCGTCCCACAATGCAGCGCCACGTGCTAACATCCAACGATAACTTCCATTTTTATGACGCATCCGATGCAAGCTTTCATAATGAGTGGCACGTTTGTCTAAATAAGCTTCAATTTTTGCCCAGACAAGAGAAAAATCATCAGGATGTACATGTTCACATAGTGCGTCTAAATGATGAGGGATTTCATGTTCTTCATAACCCAACATATTTTTCCAACGTGCTGAAAAATAAATTTCGTTGGTGCGTAAATTCCAATCCCAAAGTCCATGATTAGCGCCTTGAATAGCAAGGTGAAAACGTTCTTCACTATTTTTTAATTGCAATTCTTGTTGCTTTTGAGTAGTTATATCAATAGCAACTGCGTATAAATAAAAAGTATCTTTGCCTGTATTGACTACTTTAGTAATTTCCCATTGTAACCAATGATAATTACCTGTTTTATCCAACCAACGATGAGTTAAATTAACAATTTCATGCTGTTGGGCAATAAGTTGTGCCAATATTTCTTGTGTTTGGATAGCATCTTCAGGGTGTACCCAACTCAAAAAAGAAGTTTGCACAAGTACACCGCTGGCCAATCCAAATTTGGTTTTCCACGCATGATTGATTTGAACGATGGTTGAATTTTTATCTAAAATGCAAAAAAGAGCCGAAGAACGTTCAAGAAATTGGCTGGCTGGTGAAAAAACTTGATCCATAAAATGACAACCTAACATCGTATATAGGAATTTAAAGAGCGTTGTTGCTGCAAAAACTTTACCGTTATTACCTATTATACTGAATTTTTAGCCATATTTTATTTGCTATCTTATTGCATATTAAAAATTTGTTGTTAGATATAAAAAATGAATTAGGTGAATTATAAAAAGTTGTCCTGGAGTTTTGCAGAGATTTTATGACGTTCATGGAACTTTTCTGTTCCTTAAAACTATTCACTTTCAGCAAGACTATATTTAGATGTTCTGATCTGCTTGGTCTCCATAGGGCTACACACTAATGTTACCTCCATCTGAGTTAACACTGGAGCTTGTCTAAGAATGTGATTGATACCGCTTATTATGACGGGAAACAAGATGGAAAGTTAGATAATGCATGAAAAATAAAGCAGAAAGGTTTTTCCATTGAAAACATCACAAATTTATGTATTTAAGAATACAGAAGAACTCTAACCATGCATATCCAAGATAAATACATTACCTATTAACTGACTTTGAATTCAAAAAATAGCGTTGTTCACTTTCCGATACAAAAGCTCGAAAATATATTACCTAATAAATCTTCGGTGGTAAACTCTCCAGTAATTTCACCTAAAATATGTTGTGTTTGGCGTAGCTCCTCAGCTAAGAGTTCGCTAGTTGCATTGCTGACATAACTTAAACTTCGTGTTAATGACACTTCTGCATGACGTAAGGCATCTAAATGTCTACGACGCGCCATAAAATCGCCTTCAGTGTTATTATGCAATCCCATTTTTGTTTGTAAACAAGTACGCAAAACATCTATTCCTTCTCCCGTTTGGGCAGATAAATATAAAACACCATTGTCACTTAGGCCAGCAGGATGATCAGTCAAGTCTATTTTGTTGCGAATAATGAGAGAAAGTTGGGTTGGTAGTTCAGTTAATAATTGGCTGCTGTCAGTTGGATGTCGATCATCCAGTAGTAATATGACTAAGTCTGCTTGCTCTAGGGCTTGATGGGTTCGACGCATCCCTTCTTGTTCGACTTCATCTTCAGTTTCGTGCAAACCAGCCGTGTCAATGATATGTACTGGCATACCATTAATGTGAATTTGTTCTCGAATAATATCACGGGTTGTGCCAGGTATAGGTGTGACAATGGCTGTTTCTCTACCTGCAAGGCAATTGAGTAAACTTGATTTACCCACATTAGGTTCACCCACAAGTACAATGTGCATGCCTTCTTTAAGTAGGAAGCCCTGGTAGGCTTTGGCTGAAATTTCTTCTAAATGGTTTAATAATGAACGAATTCTAATCAGTACTTGTCCATCTGCAAGTAAGTCGATTTCTTCGTCCACAAAGTCAATGCCTGCTTCCACATAGGTTCGTAACCAGGTTAGTTCTTCCACAATCAGATGAATAGCCTGTGAAAAACCACCTTGCAAGGAACGTAAGGCACAACGTGCGGCTTGGGTCGATGTGCTATTGATTAAATCAGCAATGGCTTCTGCTTGGGCTAAGTCAATTTTACCATTGAGAAAAGCACGTTCAGAAAATTCGCCAGGACGAGCTAGTCTTGCGCCTATTTGCAATACTGCATTGAGTAGTTGATCCATGACAATAACACCACCATGGCCTTGTAACTCTAAAATATCTTCACCTGTAAAAGAATGAGGTGCTTGAAAGTAGAGTGCAATACCTTGATCAAGCACGTTATTAGTATTATCTTTAAATTCAGTAAAGATGGCTTCTCGAGGAGGAGGAAGTTTGTCTAACATCGTTTGAGCAATTGGGGCCACTTGAGGACCAGAAATACGAATCACGCCAATGCCTCCGCGTCCCACAGGTGTGGCTAATGCTACAATAGTATCTGTTATCATGAAGGAAAATAGATTATCGTGGTACTGCTATTTTTAATAAATTAGCGTCTGCTTGTAAACCAACGCTGCGTAATTGCTCACTATCAATTGTAAATCTAACTTTGTTATTCTCATTTATAAATTCAATCATTCCACCTCGGCCCACAAAATCTGAAATATCACTGACAGTTAATATAGGGTATTGGCGTACATGACGATAAATTTTCCTTAGCTGAAACTCTACTGATTTACTTATATATAAAATTTGACATCCTGTAATGTCGTCAATCTGCTGAATTCTTTTAATCTCAACTTTTCTGCCCCGCATATTCTCTTTTTCAACTGTAATATCAAGTATTTGTCCAAAGGGGTCTTTGCCAAGTAAACAGAGAGTGAAAGGACTACCAGCACTTGAAAAAGCATGTTCAGGCCAAGTAATAAATTTTGAATAATTATATAGAAAAACGGCCTTAATTTGGTATTCTCTGGAAATATTAGCGTAGCAAAAATGGGATAAAGTAAATACAAGACATAATAGGCAGCAAAATACTATATTTCTTATATTAACTATTTTTTTCTTGTTTAATAGTATTGCACCTTGGAAAACATAACTTATATTCATATTAACCGTGTATTTTATCAAAAAATATAATTCAATGGCACTTATATATTGCCATTAAGTTGGGTTTGGGGATTCATAATTAGCTTGGGATAATTTTGCTTAAGTCAATGCTTCCAAATTTAAAGATTTGGATTCCAAAATATAATCCCTGAACTTAACTACAGAACCTTAAACAACTACCTATGTTTTCCAATAATTGCTAAACTGATCAGTTCTATATTTACAATTTAATACTTGCTATCAAGATGTCAACTCACTCCCTTGCTGACTTACTACGAGAAGTAAGTAATTGCCAACTGTGTGCAGCTCATTTACCTTTTCCGCCAAAGCCTACTTTGCGCATCAGCGAAACAGCTCGTTTACTTATTGTTGGGCAAGCACCAAGCACTAGAGTCCATGCAACGGGTATTCCCTGGAATGATCCCAGTGGAGATAGATTGCGAACATGGCTACAAATTGACAAAACATTATTTTATGATGTCACCAAAATAGCTATTATGCCAACGGGCTTATGTTATCCAGGTAAAGGAAAAAGTGGAGATTTACCTCCTCGCCCCGAATGCGCACCACAATGGCATCCTCAATTCTTAACTTATTTACCTAACGTTGAGCTTACGTTACTCATCGGCCAATATGCACAACGTTACTATTTACAACACAGCATACAGAAAAATTTGACAGAAACTGTGAGAGCCTGGCAAGATTACCTACCAAAATATTTACCATTACCGCATCCTTCTCCACGTAACCAGTTTTGGTTAAAACGTAATCCCTGGTTTAATGAGGAAATAGTGCCTGTTCTACGTCAACGTGTTGAAAAACTATTATCTACTTAAATAAAGCATCATTTTAACAAATCTAACATCTAAATGGGTTATTGATACCTTATATAATTAAGACTTTTTTTAACAACCATTAATTTACATTTAACTTCTAAAAATATTAGTAAAATTATCTTATGTCACTGACCAACTCTTCTGCAAAAAATATCGCACATGTGTTAGTTGAAGCATTGCCTTATATTAAAAACTTTCACGGTAATACTTTTGTCGTCAAATATGGTGGTAACGCCATGGTCGACGACAAATTAAAAGACAGCTTTGCCCAAGATATTGTCTTAATGAAAAAAGTGGGGATGAATCCCATCATTGTGCATGGGGGCGGACCACAAATTGGCAGTTTACTTAAACGCCTTGGCAAAGAAAGTGAATTCATTCAAGGAATGCGGGTGACTGACAATGAAACCATGGATGTTGTCCAAATGGTCTTAGGTGGACTTGTTAATAAAGACATTGTAACCCTTATCAACCGACATGGTGGTGCAGCCGTTGGGCTAACGGGTAAAGATGCAGATTTAATTTATGCCCGTAAACTGACTTTTACCCGTGACAACCCAGAAATGGATGAGCCTGAAATCATTGACATTGGTCATGTTGGAGAAGTTGCTAGTATTGATACCTCTATTCTTGAAGTCTTTAAAAGGGAAAATTTTATTCCTGTCATTGCACCAATTGGTGTGGATGAAAAAGGCCAATCCTACAACATCAATGCCGATTTGGTGGCTGGCAAAATCGCAGAAGTTTTAGGCGCAGACAAGCTAATACTACTCACCAATACACCTGGTGTATTGGATAAACAAGGCAACATTTTAACCGGCTTAAATGCAGAACGGGTAAAAGAATTAGTTGAAACAGGTGTGATTAAAGGGGGCATGTTGCCTAAAATACAATGTGCCTTAGATGCAGTAAAAAGTGGTGTTAAAACAGCCCATATCATTGATGGTCGAGTAGAACATGCTGTGCTATTAGAAATTTTTACAGACGAAGGTGTGGGTACTTTATTGCACGGTCATGCAACCTTGTAATCTTGAAAAGTAAAACACATCTCAGAACACAATTATGGGCAATACTTTGCTTTTGCCCAGACTAACAATGTAAATCATTTATAAAGTTTTGGACTTTCTTCCTATGACGCAAAAAGTATCAATTGATTCTCTTATCAAACGTATAATTATAAATCTTCTGGAATATATTGAATGGTTAGGTCTACTAATTATTATTATCGCGACACTCATTGCAATTGGTCAGGAAATATATTCGATTTATGGTAATGGTAAAGTTTTATTACGGGACATTTTGTTATTTTTTATTTTTCTGGAAATTTTAGCCATGGTTAGCTTATATTTTTCTACTGGCAAATTACCATTACGTTATCCAATTTACATAGCCATTGTTGCTATTGCACGCTATATTACAATTGGTATGAAAGAAATGGATGGCATGACTATCATGTTTTTATCCTTGGCAGTGCTTATTTTATCTTTAGCTGTATTAAGTCTTCGTTATGGGCATCTGTACTTACCATACAAAAATAACCCAATTCTTGAGCGTGAGAATGAAGAAACGTAGGTCAAGCTCATTGTTAGCAGACTTTACTTTTTTAAGGGTAAACATTTAAAAGGAGAGCAAATTATGGAAATAGACCACCTATTTATTTTCTCATCCAACCATGGGCAAGAAGTGGATGAATTAGTAGAATTTGGGTTAACAGAAGGGAGTGGTCGGACTCATCCTGGGTTAGGCACAGTTAATAAGAGGCTTTTTTTTGAGAATTTCTATTTAGAAATACTATGGGTTGCAAATGAATTAGAGGCTAAAAGTGTAAAATCTCTAGGCATTTGGGATCGTTCAAATTTCAAAAATAATAATTATTCCCCATTCGGACTGTGTTTAGTAGATACAGCAGATACGAATCCACTGTTTAAAGATGCCTTAAAATTTCAACCTGACTATTATCCCAAAGGCATGCAAATTGAGATAATGACTAACGAGAATAAACCGCAATTACCTTGGATTTTTAAACTTCCATTGGACAGACCCAAAATAAAATTTAATGAACCTACCAATCATCATATAGGTATCAAAAGACTGACAAAAACCGTATTTAATTTAAACACAACAGAATTCAGCGAAAGTATTGAGACGATTGAGAGAAATTCTACAATTGAATTCAAGCAATCCTCAAAAAACTTACTAACATTAGAGTTTGATAATGGGATAAGAGGGAAGGCCAAAGTGTTTGAAAAATTAAATCTTGAAATAAAATATTAGATACCTTTGCACGAAAATAACATTCTCTCGCTTCCAAACGCTAGTTTGGGAGTGTTTGCACGGGAATCTTTGCTGACAAAACATTCAAGTAATTTATCCTTAACTGTAGGAGTGCAAAATTTATTTTGCAAACTAAATTTTGCAACTCCTGCACATCCAATTCGTTTTTTATCTGAAAATTCTTAAATACGGAAAATCCTGATTCTGACAAAAAAGACAGACCTGGCAGGTTTTGAAAACCTGCCAGGTCTTTTTTATTGCCAGTGGTCAAGGTAATTTAGTAAAAGATAGAAAACAATTACTTTGCAGGTGCAGTTTTGTAACCTTGGCCCACGAGTTACGAATGTATAGCTGATGCGTAATAATATGTGATAATAGATAGATGACTAACCCACTTAAATTTCGTGAAAAAGTATTTGCCACCAAAGACAAGTACAATCTGAGT